>JAJZTO010000103.1 GCA_021848865.1 Myxococcales bacterium | reverse complement strand
GGACGGAAACGGCGCGACGGCCCGGGCGAACCTGCGAGAGCGCGTGGCCAGGACCGCCAGCTTGTAGACGCGCCGCGCGAGCTCCAGCGCCGCCCGTCCACCGACGTCCACGCGGTCGGCGCCCGTGACCTCCTGGAGGACGTCCTCGAGCTCGTACGGAAGGCAGAAGGCGACGAGGTCGTCGAGCCGCCGCATCGACAGGAGGAGAACGTCGCCGCCCGTGCCGCGGACGATTCGCGTCCCGTCGGGCTGCGGTGAATCGGTGGAATTCACTTCGCCGTCCCTCCCCGACCCGTCGAGCGTCGGGGACGTGTCGATGACGGTGGGGCAACCCCGGCTCCCGTCGTTTGGCCCGGGTCATGCTAGCAGCGTTCGACCCCGCGGCGGAGATACCTGACGGGCCTCCCCCCGGGGGGCATGTCGCCGCACATGGGGACGTGAAGCGCGGGGTGCACCTGTTATCTTTCCTGGCTCGGGTGCGCCGGTCGGGCAGCGCCCGACGGCCCAGGGCGCTGCGGGGAGGGTTCATGGAGAAGACAGGGCGGCCCATGCGCCGCGGGGATCTCGTGGAAGTCCGTGGGCCCGGCGAGATCCTGGCGACCTTGGACGAGGAGGGCACACTCGACCGGATGGCGTTCATGCCGGAGATGGCGGCTCATTGCGGGCGGCGATTCCTGGTCGATCGGCGCGCCGAGCGGGTCTGCGATACCGTCCACTACTCGGGGAGCCGCCGGCCGGCGGGCACCGTCTACCTTGCCGACCTTCGCTGCGACGGGGCGGCCCACGACGGCTGCCAGGCCGAGTGCCGCTACTTCTGGAAGGAGGCCTGGCTGCGCCACGTCGCGCCGGGCCAGGCCGACGCCGGCCCCGCCGATCCCCGGGAGGTGGAACTGCTGGTCGCGCGCTGCGCCCGCGGGCTGCGGCGGACGATCGAGGTCGAGGGCCGGTCCGAGGTGCGCTGGCGCTGCCAGGCGACCGACCTGCCCCAGGCCACCGCGCACGTCAAGCTGTGGGATCCCCGCGGCTACCTGCGCGAGCTGACCTCGGGCAACGTCTCGTTCGGTCATTTCCTGAAGGTGACGGCCCGGGCGGCGGTGCAGGAGCCGATGCGGAAGCTCGGGCTCGTCCCCGAGATCCACCTCGCCGGGACTCGCACGGCTCCGGTGATCGATCCTCCGCTCGGTTTGCAGCCGGGGGAGTGGGTGCAGGTGAGGTCGAAGGAGGAGATCGCCGCCACCTTGAGCCCGCAGGGGCGGAACAAGGGGCTCTGGTTCGACCGGGAGATGATGCCGTATTGCGGAGGGACCTACCGGGTGCGCCGACGGGTGAGCCGGTTCATCAACGATCAGGATGGGAAGATGATCGAGTTGAAGAACGACTGCGTCACGCTGGACGGGGTGATCTGCTCCGGCGACCTCAGCCTGCGCCGGTGGTTCTGCGGTCGCGCCATCTTCCCCTACTGGCGCGAGTCGTGGCTGCGACGGGTGGACCGGGGCGGCACGCCGGGAACGCATCCGCAGGCGCGGTGACCGGGGTCGCCGCGACGGCGGGCCCGCCCCGGCGCCTCGCGCCGGCTCACGACGGCTCGTCCGGAGCGGCAGGGGCTTCCCGGCGGCGCAGGGCCAGGCGCAGCATCTCGAGATCCTTCCGGTTCACGAGCCCGAGCGCCGCGGAGGCCGCGGTGAAGGCGCCGACGCAGAGCGGGATCCCCGCCCAGGCGGGAAGGGCCGGCAGCAGGTGGAACAGGGCGAGGGTCGCCGCCGCCGCGGCGAGGGCGCGCGCGACGTCCAGGGCGGCACCCGCGCCCAGCGTCCCGCGGCGCAGGACGATCAGGGCTCCGACGAAGACGGCCACCTCGCTCAGGGCATAGGCGACGACCACCCCGATCCCCCCGTTGCCGTGGTGGGTCTGGAACCAGGGGATGAGCAGCACGTCGAGCAGGGCGGCGATGCCGACGCTGACGATCTTGGCGACGGCGAACCCGATCCCACCGCCCGACGCGTAGATGATGTTCCCGAGCAGGATGTCGACGAAGAGCAGGAAGAGCCCCGGCGCGAAGATCTGGAGGATGGTGGCCGCGGGCCCGAAGTCGCCCCTGCCGTAGATGAGGCCGATGACGGTGGGCGCGAAGAGGTAGGTCCCCGTTCCGCCCAGCGCCGCGAGCCAGAGGAGGGGACGGAGCGCCGCGCGCACCGCCACCCGCAGCGAGGCGAGTTCGCCCGAGGCCCTGGCGACCCGGGGATAGGAGGCCTGCCCCAGGATGACGGCGGGCGCCATCAGCGTCCCCAGCACCGTCTTAGCCGCCCCGTACCAGCCGACGGACACGGGAGATGCCAGCTTGGAGAGGATGATGGCGTCGAAATAGGGGTGGATCGCGCTCGCCGCGGTCATGACGGTGATCGGGGTGCCGCCCGCGAGCAGCTCGCGCGCGGTCGCCCGGGAGAGCCGCAGGGCCGGGGCACCCAGGCGGCGGTAGAGCCGGCTGGCGACGGCGAGAGCCGCGAGCCCGGCGACGGCCTGCGCGCCGATGATCCCCGGGATCCCGGCGCCGAGGGCGAGCGCGGGGAGCATGGCGGCCAGCGCCACCACCTTGTTGGCCACCGACACCGTGGCATCCCGGCCCATCCGGTCGCGCGCCCGGAAGACCATGCCGTAGCCCTGTGCCAGGAACACCGGCAGCGTGGAGAGGATGAAGGCCATCGCCAGCCAGGTGGTGCGTGCCCCGTACCCCAGGACCCAGGCGATGGCCCCCACCGGCAGCGTGGTGATCGCGGCGAAGGCGGACCGCATCGCCAGAGCGGTTCCGAGGAACTCGCCGGCCCGCGCCGGCTCCCGCGCCACCATGCGCATGACGAAGAGCGACTGGCCCCACTCCACGAACACGTAGGCGAAGGCCGACATGGCGCTGACGAGGTAGTAGAGGCCGAAGTCCTGGGCTCCGAGCGACCGGCCCACCGCCGCGCTCATCACGATGGCCAGCGCGGTGGTCGCGGCCTGCCCGAGGGTGAGGTAGAAGGCGTTGCGGGCGACGGCGGAGCCAGACGCGGCGTCCCCCCCGCCCTGCGGCCGGCCCTCCTCGCCGGCGTCGATCGCGCCCGGCGCCGCCCGGTGCTCGGCGGTCCGGGTCAGAACGTCGCCTTCCGGCAGTAGAACCCCTCGGCGAAGCCGCCGGGGGCGGCGCACTCCATGCCCCGGATCCGCGCCACGGCCCGGAAGAGGTCCGGCGTGAACCACGCCTTGCCGGCCTGGGAGGGGAAGGACCGGAGCAGCAGCTCGATCTTGCGTTCCAGCGTCGCCGGGGAAAGCGGCGCGAAGAGGTTGGGCGCGCCGAAGTCGCCGTCCCACTTCGGGATCTCGTACTCGAGCACCAGATGGTCCCGCCAGGTGTTCCAGGTGAGCTCGGAGACCAGGCGGTGGTCCTGGTGGCGGTCCTCCCGGTAATGCGTGAGGACCAGCTCGGGCGAGCCGAGGGCCTTCAGCGCCTCGAAGTCCTCCTTCGCCCGGGCGCCGGACCAGGGCAGGAAGCCGTCCCGGTGCCCCTTGACGATCACCTGCTTGCGGGCAACTCCCGCGAGGAAGGCCTCCGCCGAGGCGCGGGCCTCCTCCGCGCGCTCCGGCGTCGAGCAGAGGATCACCCAGGTGACCTCCAGCCCGGGGTTCTCCTCCGCCAGCCGCAGGACCGTGCCCCCGCAGCCGATCTCGATGTCGTCGGCGTGTGCGCCCAGCGCCAGGAGCCGCCGGGAGCCGCCTCCCGGTGGGAACAGGGAAAGCCTCTGCATGCGCGCGCTCCGAACTCCGGCGGCCCGGGGACGCTACGGTCCCGACCGCTCCCCGTTGACCTTCCAGACCTCCCACGGGACCTGGCCGCGGGAGTAGAGGTCCTCCAGCATCTGCTTCTCCTTGAAGGTGTCCATGCAGGCCCAGAAACCGTCGTGGGCGTAGGAGACGAGCCGCCCGGCGGCGGCGAGGCGCTGGAACGGTTCCTGGACCAGTTCCTCGCCGTCTTTCATCCAGTCGAAGATCTCCTTGCGGAAGACGAAGAATCCTCCGTTGATGCGCATCCCGATCTCCCGGATGTGCCGGATGTTCTCGACCGTTCCGGCGTCGGTCACCTTCACGAGGTGGAAGCTGCTGGTGGGCGCGACCCCGGCGAAGCAGGCCACCGCCTCCGGTTTGCCCTGGAAGAAGTCGAGCACCCGCGGCAGCGGGAGGTCGCTCAGGCCGTCGCTGTAGTTGGCCAGGAACATCTCGTCCTGAGCCAGGAAGGGCTGCACCGCCTTGAGGCGCTGCCCGATGTTGGAGCTCATCCCGGTGTCGACGAAGGTGATGTTCCAGTCCTGGATGTCGCTGGAGAGCAGCTCCACCTTCCGGCCACCCTCCCGCATGACGAAGTCGTTGGTGACCGTCTCGTCGTACTTGAGGAAGTACTGCTTGATGCTGTCGGCCTTGTAGCCGAGGCAGAGGATGAAGTCCTTGTGGCCGAAGTGGGCGTAGTAGCGCATCAGGTGCCAGACGATGGGGCGGTACCCCACCGGGACCATGGGCTTGGGGATGGCTTCCGAGTACTCGCGGAGCCGCATGCCCAGGCCGCCGCAGAAGATCACGACCTTCATGGTCCTCCCCCCCTCGCCGGAGGCCGCAGCGGGTCTCCGCCCGGGCCCGCGGCGCGCCGTGCGCCGTTCCGGCCGTCGAGGATCTCCTCGAGCCAGGTCTCCCCGCGGAAGTGCCGGAGCTGCTCGGCGCGCAGCCGGTCGGCGATGCGCCCCGCCGGGAGCGCCACGTCGCCGTAGCCGAGGGCCTGGTCCTTCGGGACGTCCCGCACCAGGCGGCAGCCCTCCACCAGCCCCTCGGGAAGGTAGCGCTCGGCGCTCATCTCGTCGGCGTTCACCGCCTCCCCGTAGGTCATGTACATGCCGTACTCGTCCAGGACCTCGCCGGCCTTCAGGTCGCGCTTGGCGACGGCGCAGACCTCGACCACCGGTCCACCGAGCGGCGGCGCCAGCTCGTCGCCGAAGAGGACCACGCGGGCGATGGAGGACGGCGTCTCGAAGTGGACCAGGTGGTAGGGGATCCAGAACGGGTAGAGCGGGCCCTCGCCCATCTTGTAGAGGTTCAGGTAGTGGCGCTGCTTGGGATCGGTGTGCTCCGCGAGCACGAACACCTTGATGAGGTTGGGCCCCACGGTGTAGTCGACGATGCCGCCCAGCGCCCGGAGCTCCTCGATGTCGTAGAGCTTGGGCGCGTCCATGATGGAACCATCGAACCGGCGGCCGCGCGACATGCCCCGGGAGCGCACCTTGAAGCCGGTGGCGTTGGCCACGATGGACTGCTCGAAGCTGATCTTGGAGCCGTCGGCGAAGGAGGTGACCATCGCCGCGTTCTGGCCCCAGCGCTCCGCCCAGCCCTGCTGCGTGGTGGGGTTGCGGTAGGGGTCCTGCAGCCCCTTCACGTTGACCACCGCCCGGGGGATGAGGCCCAGCCCCTGCACCCAGCGGACCAGGTTCATCTGCACGCCGGGCTCGTCACCGTCGCAGGCCGAGAGGATGGCCCCGTGCTTCTTGCCGTGGACCCGCAGGATGGGACCGATGGTGGCGTCCACCTCGGCGTTCATCAGCACCACGGGCTTGCCGTGGCGGAAGGCCTCCAGGATCACCTGGGCGCCGAAGTCCACCGACCCGGTGACGTCCACCACCACGTCGATCTCGGGGCTCCGGCAGACGGCCAGCGGGTCCTCGGGTACCACCGGCTGGCCCCGGCGGACGGCGTCGTCCACCGCGGCCTGGGTGGCGCCGGCGATCGCCTGGCGCCCGGCGTAGGCGTAGACCTGGAAGGCGCGCTCCGGGTGGCGGTTGAAGACCGCCGCCATCCGCATCCCGGGGACGCTGTTCTCGATCTGGTTGGTGAGCCCCTGGCCCATGAAGCCCGCGCCCACCATGCCGACGCGGATGGGCCTGCCCTGCTCTGCGCGGGCCCGGAGGGCCCGGTCCACGATGATCATGACGTCCTCACGCCTGCATCCTGCGCCGCACCTCGCCCTCGACCTCGGCCAAGGGCTTCCAGGCCGCGTCCTTGGCGGAGATCTCGCTGACCGGATGCGGCCAGACGAGCCCCAGCCGCGGGTCGAACGGGGACAGCCCGCTCTCGGTGCCCGGCGCGTAGAACTCGCCCACCTGGTAGCTGGTCTCGGTCGCGTCCTCGAGCGCCTGGTAGCCGTGCGCGAACCGCTCGGGGACGTAAAGGGCCCGGTGGTTGTCGGCGGTGAGTTCCACCGCCACGTGCTGGAGGTAGGTGGGGCTCTCCGGGCGCAGGTCGACGATGACGTCGACGATCGCCCCGCGGGTGGCGCGCACCAGCTTGGTCTCGGCGTGCGGCGGGAACTGGAAGTGCATCCCGCGCAGCGTTCCCTTCCGCCTGTTGAAGGCGATGTTGGCCTGGGCGATCACCGGCTTCAGGCCGTGCGCGGAGAACTCGTTCTGGCAGAAGGCGCGGGCGAAGAACCCGCGTTCGTCCTCGCGCCGCTCCAGGTCGAGGACGAAGGCGCCCTTCAGCTTGGTCTCGGTGAAGATCATGGAAGCTCCCAGCTCACGCGGCAGGCTCCCTGCGCCAGCGGAGGTCCGCGCCGAGGTTCCCTGCGGACAGCAGCTGCTTCAGCTGGTCGATGCGGCGAAAGCGCGGCCCCTCGAAGTCCTCGAGCTTGAGCCCGACCGATCGGTAGGCCTCGTAGAGCTGGCGCGCGCCCTTTCGCGCGTCCCATTGCGGCTGGAAGGCCGGGAGGGCGCGGGCGATCTTGCCGAACGCGGCGCGGTAGTTGCGCTTGTCGGGGCCGGCGTCGGTCGCGAAGGCGATCTCGCAGCCCGGAACGGTCTCCTTCACGATCTCCGCGATCTCCCGGATCCGGTAGTTCTGGTCGTCGCGCCCGACGTTGAAGGACTGGCCCCGCACCGACTCGGGCGGCGCCGCCAGCACCGCCAGGAAGGCGCGTCCGATGTCCTCGATGTGGACGATGGGCCGCCAGGGCGTGCCGTCGCTCTTCAGGAAGACCTTGCCCGAGGTGAAGGCCCAGGCCACGAGGTTGTTCAGCACCACGTCGAAGCGCAGCCGCGGGGAGACCCCGTAGGCGGTGGCGCAGCGGAGGAAGGTGGGGCTGAAGGAGCCGTCGGCCAGCGGCGCGACGTCCCGCTCCACCCGCACCTTGGACTCGCCGTAGGCGGTCACCGGATTGAGCGGCGAGCTCTCGTCCACCGGCGCGTCGCCCGCCGCCCCGTAGTTGCTGCAGGAGGAGGCGAAGGCGAAGCGGCCCACGCCGGCCTGCTTCGCCAACCGGGCCAGGCGCACCGACGCCAGGTGGTTGATGTCGAAGGTGAGCTGCGGGTCGAGGTCCCCGAGCGGGTCGTTGGAGAGCGCGGCCAGGTGGACCACCGCGTCGAAGCCGCGGAGGTCCGTGACCTCCAGCGCCCGGACGTCCTTGACCATCGTCGGCACGGTCTCGTGCCAGTGCCCGAAGGTGGAGCGGCGGTAGAGGTCGGTGTCGATCCCGACGACGTCGTGCCCGGCGCGGGCGAACATCGGGGCGACGACGGTGCCAATGTAGCCCCTGCTTCCGGTGACGAGGACCTTCATGGAGCGCTTTCCCCCGCGGGCGCGCGCTGCGTCCGGAGAGAATCTAACATCGGGGCGGTCATCTGACATCCTCCCACGAATCGCGGACGCCGCGATCCGCCAGGAGATTTCGCCGCACCCCCGCCGCCGCGGGAACGCGATCAGCCCCTGAAGTGCGCCAGTATCGGTAGCGCCAGCTGTCGCTCCACCTGCCAGGGCTCGAGGACGCGGCCCGAACGGATGTCCACGGCGGTGGTCACGAAGAGGGCCAGCGCGATGCCCCCGAAGAGCCCCGCCAGCGTCCGCAGCAGCAGGTAGGGCTTCTTCGGCGTCTTGGGTATCATGGGCGGCGAGGTCACGGTGTAGCGGTACTTGAATGCCGCCTGGGCGGTTTCCTGCTCGGCGCGGGCCGCCTCGAGGCGCACCTCCAGGCTGGAGTACTGGTCGAAGAGGAGCCGCAGCCGGCCGCGGTCGTAGACGTCGCGGACGTCGTCGGCCTCGAACAGCGACCTCGGCTGCAGCAGCTCGGCGGGGAGGGTGGGAGGCGCCGAGGCCGCGGTCCCGGGCGCCCCACCCCGACTGGCCACCTCGCGCTCCAGGTCACGGACCTCGGCGCGGAGCGCCTCGATCTGCGGCGACGGCTGGGCCAGGGCGGCGATGCTCTGCCGCGTGGCGACGACCTCGGGGTGGCGCTCCGCGAAGGTTGCCTCGCGCTGCACCAGCTGGGCCTGCAGCTCGGCGAGCCGCCGCTGGCGGAACTCCTCCAGGTCCGCGAGCGCCCGGCGGCGCGCGTGCAGCGTGCTCTCCAGCCGGGTCAGGTCCTCGATCGGAA
>JAJZTO010000102.1 GCA_021848865.1 Myxococcales bacterium | reverse complement strand
CGCGGTGCGCCGGGCCAGCCGCGCCAGCAGCGCCAGGAAGCCGGCGCGCGCCGCGGCGTCGAGGCCGTCGCAGGGCTCGTCGAGGAGCAGGAGGCGCGGCCGGGCGACCAGCGCCCGGGCGATGAGCACGCGCCGCAGCTCGCCGGTGGACAGCTCCAGCACCGACCGCCGGCGCAGCCGCCCGATCTCCAGCAGGTCGCAGGCCTCCGCCACCCGCTCCTCCTGCTCCGCCGGGGGCGTCTCCTGGAGGTAGATCTCGCCGGTGAAGCCGGTGCGGACGGCGTCCTCGGCCCGCATGGCCCAGTCGCGGCGCAGGTAGGCTTCCTGGAGCTCGGGAGAGACCAGCGCCACCTGGCCGGCGGCGCCGATGGGGCTCGGGGTGGAGCGGCCGTCCAGGTGGTAGCGGCGGCCGTCGCGCGTCTCCGGCGTGGGCTGGACCTCGCCGCGCAGGAGCCGCAGCAGCGTCGACTTGCCCGAGCCGTTGGGGCCGACCAGCCCCCAGCTCTCGTGCTCCCGGATGGCCAGGGTGACGCCGCGGAGGACGTCGGCGTCCCCGAGGCGGACGTCGACGCGGTGGAGGGTGACCACGGGAGGGTGATCCACGCCCCGGTTGTCCCACCGGGGGGGCGGCGCCGGCAAGGGTCCCGGCGCGGGCCCCGCCGCCGGGGAGGCGGAGCGTCAGCCCGTCCCCGGCTCGCCGGCGGCCGGGCCGCCCGCCGGGCGCGGCTCCTCGAGGTGGTACTCCTGGATCTTGCGGTAGAGGCTTCGCTCGCTGATCCCGAGCACCGCGGCGGCGCGGGCGCGGTGGCCGCCCTCGTGGGCGAGGACCCGGGCCAGGTAGCGGCGCTCCACCTCCTGGAGCGGCAGCAGCGGCTCGCCCTCCGCCGGCGGGGCCTGCTCCAGGGCCGCGGGGCTCCGCACCTCGGGGGGAAGGTCGGACGGCCGGATGACGTCGCCGTCGGCGAGGACCGCCGCCCGCTCCACGGCGTGGCGCAGCTCGCGGACGTTCCCCGGCCAGCGGTACCCGCCCAGCGCCGCGAGGGCCCCGTCCGCCAGGCTCTTGGAGGTGCCGTACCGGGCGTTGTGCCGCGCCAGGAAGTGCAGCGCCAGGTGCGGGATCTCGTCGCGCCGCGCCCGCAGCGGCGCCAGCCCGACGTGGATGGCGTTGAGGCGGAAGAAGAGGTCCTGGCGGAACTGGCCTTCGGCGATCATCCGCTCCAGGTCGCGGTTGGTCGCGGCGATGAGCCTCACGTCCACCTGGACCTCCCGGACGCCCCCGACCCGCCGGAACCGGGAGGACTCGAGCACGCGCAGCAGGCTGGCCTGGAGCGACGGGCTCACGTCGCCCACCTCGTCGAGGAACAGGGTGCCGCCGTCGGCCGTCTCGAAGAGGCCGTGGCGCATCTTGACCGCGCCGGTGAAGGCGCCGCGCTCGTGGCCGAAGAGCTCGGACTGCAGGAGGTTCTCGTGCAGCGAGGCGCAGTCCACCGCGACGAAGGGGTGGTCGCGGCGACCGCTGGCCCGGTGGATGGCCCCGGCGACCAGCTCCTTCCCGGTCCCGGTCTCGCCGCGGATGAGCACGGTGGAGTCGGTGGGCGCGACCTTGGAGATGAAGCGGTTCAGCTCCTCGAACCCGGGTCCCGTCCCGACGATGTCGGAGGAGAGCCGGGTGGGCTGCAGCCCGTCCTTGAGGCGGGCGTTCTCCTCGCCCAGCCGCCGGTGCTCCAGGGCGCGGCGGATGGCGAGCTCGACGGCGGGGAGCGCGGCGGGCTTCTGCAGGAACTCGTAGGCGCCGAGCTTCATGGCGGCGATGGCGCTGTCGATGGTCCCGTGCGCCGTCAGCACGATCACGTCGACCGCCGGCCGCTCGGCGCGGAGCCGCCGCAGGACGTCGAGCCCGGACTGGTCCGGGAGCGAGAGGTCCAGCAGCACGACGTCGGGCTCGGTCTCCTCCGCGAGCCGCAAGCCCTCCTCGGCGCTGGCCGCCGCCGCGACGGTGTGGCCGAACCGCGCCAGCTCCAGCGCCAGGAGCGACCGCAGGGTGTCGTCGTCGTCCACGATGAGGAGGTTCACGAGGTGGCCTCCGCGGCCGCGTCGGCGGGGGGAGGGGCGGCCTCGGCGGCGCGGCGCAGGCGGACCCGGAAGGTGGTCCCCTGGCCCGGGCGGCTGTCCACCTCGATGGAGCCGCCGGCCCGGGCCAGCAGCGTCTGGCTGATGAAGAGGCCCAGCCCGGTCCCGCTCCGGTCCTGCCCGCCCCGCTGGAAGGGCTGGAAGAGGCGCTTGCGGACGCTCTCGGGGATGCCCGGGCCGGTGTCCGAGAAGGCCGCCGTCACCCCGCCGGCGTCGCCGCCCACCTCGACCACCAGCTGGCCGCCGGCCGGCATGGCCTTCAGGGCGTTGAGCGCCAGGTTGAGGAACACCTGCTCCACCACCATGTCGGGCGCGGTGGCCAGCGCCGGCCCGGTGGCGCGCACCTCGTACCGCACCCGCTGGCGGCGGGCCTCCTGGCCGACCAGGGCCAGCACCTCCCGCGCCGCGTTGGCCACGTCGACGGTCACGGCCGTGCCGCCGGGGAGGCGCGCGAAGCCCAGCAGCCGGGTGGTGACCGCGTCGCAGCGGAACACCTGCTTGCGGACGATCTCCAGGTAGTCGCGGATCTCCCCCGAGGAGGCCGGCGCGCCCGCGGCCAGGCGGGAGAGGAGGCCGTCCACCGCGGTGATGATGGAGGCCAGGGGGTTGCCGACCTCGTGCGCCACGCTCGAGGCCAGCACGCCCAGCGAGGCCAGCCGCTCCGACTGCTCCAGCCCCGCCTCCAGCTCCCTGCGGTCGGTGATGTCGCGCCAGACCTCGATCACCGCCACCAGCTCCCCGTCCGGCGCGCGGAGCGGCTGGGCGTAGAGCTCCTCGTACCGGTCGCCGCGGCCGGCGCGGACCACCTGCTTCTCCAGCGAGCCGCTGCGGAGGGCGCGCTCGGCGGGCAGCGCCGACCCCTCCTCGAGGTCGATCCCGGCGGCGCGGACCAGGTCGCGGTAGGCCAGGCCGGGGCGGGGGGCGCCGCCCTCGAGCCGGGCGGCGCAGGCCCGGTTGCAGGTGATCACCCGGCCCTCGAGGTCGAGGAGCACGATGCCGTCGGCGATGCCGTTGACCAGCTCCTCGAGCTGCCGCCGCTCGGCCCCCACCGCCAGCATGGCGCCCTCGAGCCGCTGCGCCATGTCGTTGAAGTCGCGCGCCAGGTCGCCGAGCTCGTCGGGGATCGGATCCCGGGCGCGGGCGGCGAGGTCCCCGCTTCCGAGGCCGCGCGCGGCGGCGCGGAGGCGCTCCACCCGGAGCAGGACGCTGCGCTCGAAGACCAGCCCCAGGATCCCCAGGAGCAGCGCCACCAGGACGACGCCGCCCAGGACCAGCCGCCGCTCGGAGGCCGCGAGCGTCCGCCGGAGCGGGGCCAGCGAGCGGTCGATGATCAGCATCCCGTTGATCCGCGACACCGGGCTGTGGCAGCGCTGGCAGGCCGCGGCGTTGGGCAGGGGCGAGAGGGTGCGGAGCACGCCGCCGCCGGGACGGAGCACCGTCAGGGCTCCCGCCTCGCCGGTCTCTCGCCAGGTCGCGAGCTGGCGCCGCTCCAGCGAGTCCTCGGGGAAGCGCCGCAGCGGGGCGTCCGGCTCGCTCGACAGCTTGACCGTCCCGTGGACGTCCAGGATCCCGACCCAGGTGACGCCGGGGGCGCGGCCGATCACCGGGACCAGCCGGGCCAGCGTCCGCCGGTCCTCGGAGAGCATCTGCTCCTCCAGGACCCCGCGGAGCTCGTTGCTGTCGGCGACGCTGGCCCGCTCCGTCGCGTCCAGGATGGCGGTGTCGAAGTACTGGACCGTCAGCCAGGCGTGGAGGCCGAACACCGCGGCGGTGGCGGTGCCCACCAGGAGCACGAGCTTGTACCGCAGGCGGAAGCGCCGCGACGGCCTCTGCTCACCGGGGCGCGAGGGCTCGACCACCCGCCGATTATGGGTTGGAAGAGGCGCTGGAATGCAAGCCGCACCCCGGGTGCCGCCGGGTGCCGGCCCTGCGCGCCCTCCCGGCGCGCGACATGCCAGGTTGGCAGGAGCCTGACAATTCCGCAGGTCGGGGCGCGAGCCGCGAGTTGCGCTGGATCAGGCGGGGCGCGCAGGTGTCCGGAATCGGCCGGGCGCGGGCTGTCACTGTTCGTGACGCCCCGCTGGCGCCCGCATTGCAACGTGGCGGCCCAGGCGGCGGCGAGGCTGGTCCTCGCCGCCCGCGACCACCCCCTGCGCGAGAGGTCCGCATGTCGATTCCGAAGCGGTTTCCCCAGCTCCTGGTCTTCGCGGTCGTCCTGGCGGCGGCCTCCCCGGCGAGGGCGATCCCGCCGTTCGCGAGGAAGTACGGGACGAGCTGCCTGACCTGCCACACCGTGTACCCGAAGCTGACGCCGTTCGGGGAGGCCTTCCGGCGGAACGGCTACCGCTTCCCGGGCGTGGACTCCGACTTCGTGAAGCAGGGGACGGTGGCGCTGGGCCAGGAGGCGAACAAGAAGAGCTTCCCGGCCGCGGTCTGGCCCGCCGTCATCCCGGACTCCGTGCCCATCGGCGTGGGGTTCAACGGCAGCCTGCGCGCCTTCCCGGACAAGACGGCGACCGATCCCCGGAGCAGCAACGGGCGCCAGCTCTCCTTCGACGACCTGGTGGCGGAGGGCCACCTCTGGCTGGGCGCGGCCCTATCGGACACGACCACGCTCTGGGGCGAGCTGACGCTCGGGGACGGGCAGCCGGTGAGCGTGGAGCACGCGCAGGTGCTGTTCAACGACGTGGTGGGCCCGGCGCACTGGGTGAACGTGGTGGTCGGGAAGGGGTTCGTCACGCTGTCGAGCTTCGGGCCGCACTCGTCGTACGCGGCGGACGTCCAGATCCCGAGCCTGCCGGTGACGGCGATGGGCGGGACGGCGGCCGGCGACGGGACGGTGACGCCGCTGGGGGCCGGGCTGAACCTGCTGGACAGCTTCAAGGGCGTGGAGGTGAACGGGGTGGTGGAGGGCCGGTTCAACTACGCGCTGGGCGTGTCGGCGAGCAACGGGGCGCCCGGGTTCAACAGCGAGAACTGGTACGGGAGCGCGGGCTTCAAGGTCGGCGGGATGCGGCTGGACGGCGAGGGGGACAGCGGGCCGAAGGACGCGATGCGCCCCTGGGCCGAGGAGGCCCTGACGCTGCACGGCTTCGCCTACCACTCCAACGAGCACTTCGCCGACGCGCTGGGGCTCGGGCCGACCTCCAACGACGTCTCGCTCACCGTGGGCGGCGGGCTGCGCGCCCAGTACGGCTCGGCGGAGCTCGACCTCGGCTACTACACGCAGTCGCACAGCCGGGGGAACGTGGCCTGGGACGCGGCGGCCGGCAGCCTGGCCTATTCCAAGGTGACCGGCGACGCGCTCTACGGGGAGCTGTCCTACGTCGTCTACCCCTGGCTGGTGCCGGTGCTCCGGGTGGAGCAGGTGGGGCTGAAGCCCTCGGGCGGGACGCGGGTGACCGACCTGCACCTGATGCCGGCGCTGGCCTTCCTGATCCGGCCCGACATGAAGGTGGTCCTGGCGGGCAACGTCGAGACGGCGAACGGCTTCCCGACGGTCCCGGATCCGGCGGGGAACCCGGTGCCGGTGGCCTGGCAGGGCGGCAGCGCGGACTGGGGATCGATCGGCATCGGGCCCACGCCGACCAGCCTCGGCACCTCGAAGATGAGCGAGCTGGAGTCCGTGAACGTGTTCTTCGCCTGGGCGCTGTAGCCGCCAATGGCTCCGACGCCACCCCGAAGGACCGAGGAGACACACCCCTTGCGCACCACACTGCTCGCCGCCTCGCTGCTGGCCTCCCTCGCCGTCGCCGGGACCGCCCGGGCCGAGGGGGGCACCATCGCCGGGAAGGTGCAGGCCACGCCGGCCAAGTACCTCCCGGAGACGGTCGTCTACCTGAGATCGGTCCCCGGGAGCCACCCCGCCCGGACGCACGAGATGGACCAGCGGGGGATGCAGTTCCTGCCCCACGTCCTGCCGGTGACCCAGGGGGACACGGTGAAGTTCCTGAACCACGACCACGTGGCCCACAACGTCTACTCGCCGGACGGGGAGGGCTACAACCTGGGGTCGTTCAAGCAGGGGGAGGCGGCCAGCTTCGTCTTCAAGAAGACCGGGGTCTACACGCAGCTGTGCAGCATCCACCCGGAGATGCTGGCCTACGTGTTCGTGGGCCAGAACCCCTTCGCCGCGGCGGTGGACGCCAGGGGCCACTTCCTCATCAAGGACGTCCCGGCCGGCACCTGGCAGCTGGCCGTCTGGAACGGCCACAAGCTCAAGGCTCCCGACCGGAGCGTCACCGTCGCGGCCGGCAAGAAGGTCGACGCCGACTTCTCGCTGAAGCGCTGAGCGACGCCTCGATGCGCGGGCCGGTTCCGACGATGAGCGGGAAGGGGCTCGCCCTGGCCGTCGCCGCCCTGGCCCTGCTGGGGCCCTCCGCGGCACGGCCGGAGGGGTCCGCCGCCTCCCCGGCCGCCGCGGAGGGCGCCGCGGCGCCGGGGCCGGCCGGCGAGGTGGCCTTCGACCACCAGGTGCACGCCGGCCAGTTCAAGATGCCGTGCCTCGACTGCCACGTGTACGCCGACAAGTCGCCGGTGGCGGGGCTGCCCTCGGGCCGCAAGTGCCTCGGCTGCCACAAGTTCGTGAAGGAGGACAAGGAGCACCCGGAGAACACCGCCCGGATCAAGGTCATGCTCGACCGGCTCGACGCCGGGCAGCCCCTCCGCTGGGTCCGGGTCTTCGCGGTCCCGGACTTCATCTACTTCTCCCACCGGATGCACCTGGCCGCCAAGGTCGACTGCAGGGAGTGTCACGGCGACGTGGCGACGGAGAGCGTGGTCCGCCAGGACCGCCCGTTCACCATGGGTCGCTGCCTGAAGTGCCACGAGGAGCGCCGGGCCTCGCGCGAGTGCCTGGCGTGCCACAAGTGACGGGGAAACCGATGAAGGTGACACGGCGAGGCTTCCTCGGGACGGCGGTCGGCGCCCTGGGCACGGGCGTCCTGGCGGGCTGCACCGACAAGCTTCCCCGCTACGTGGTCCCGCAGCTCATCCCGCCCGACGACGCCGTCCCCGGGCTGGCCCGGCACTACCGCACCGTCTGCCGCGAGTGCCCGGCCGGCTGCGGCGCCACCGCGCGGGTGCGGGAGGGGCGGGCGGTGAAGCTGGAGGGCAACCCCGAGGATCCCATCGGCCGCGGCGCCCTGTGCCCGCGCGGGCAGGCGGCCATCGAGGGGCTCTACGCCTCGGCCCGCCTGGGGGCGCCGCGCGCCGGCGACCGGGAGCTCGGCTGGGAGGAGGCGGAGAAGCAGCTCGCCGCCGGGCTCCAGCGCGCCCTCGACGCGAGGAAGCTGGTGGTCGTCGTCACCCGCCCGGAGACCGGGCAGCTCGGCGCGCTGCTCGGCGCCTGGCTGGGCGCGCTGGGGCAGTCGCCGTCGCAGGTCGTCACCTTCGACGCCATGGACCGGCCCTGGCTCCGCGAAGGGCAGGCGCGCGCCTTCGGCGCGGCGGCCACGGCCGTCCCCGACCTGGCGGCGGCGCGCCTGGTCCTCTCGGTCGGGGACGACTTCCTCGAGGAGGGCTCTCCCGTCGAGCAGGCGCGGGCCCTGGCGGACCAGCGCGCCGCCGGCGGCCGGATGGTGTACCTGGGCCCGCGGCTCTCCCTCACCGCCGCCGCGGCCGACGAGTGGCTCTCGGTCGAGCCCGGCACCGAGACGGTCTTCGTGCTGGGGCTCCTCCGGCTGGTGATGGAGAAGCTCGGCGCCCGGGCGGCGCTGGCCCCCGCCGCCGCCGACGGCCTCCGGCTCCGCCTCGCGCCGTACGACGTCGCGGCGGTCGCGGCGCGGACCCGGACGGACCCGCGGGCCCTGCGGGAGCTGGCGGCGGCGCTGGTGCGCGAAGGGCCCAGCCTGTGCCTCGGCCCGGGCCGCGCCGTCGCCGGCGCCGGCGCGGCCACGCTGGCGGAGGCCGTCCTGGCGCTGAACGCGCTCCTCGGCAACCTCGGCCGGACGCTCCGCTTCCTGGCCGACCCCGCGCCGCGGCCGTCCCTGGCGCTCGCCGACCTCTACCGCCGGGCGGCGGCCGGCGACGTCGGCGCCGTGATCCTGCACCACGCCGATCCGCTGGGCTACGGCCAGGTGCACGCCCCCTTCGCCGCGGCCCTGGCGAAGGTCCCGTTCGTGGCGGCGTTCGTGAACGAGCTGGACGAGACGGCGCGCAGGGCGCACCTGGTCCTCGCCGACCACCACTTCCTGGAGGCCTGGTCGGACGTGAAGGTGCGCCCGGGGCTGGCCGGCGTCCAGCAGCCGGTCATGGCGCCGGTGCGGGGGACGCGGGCGGCCGCCGACGAGCTCCTGGCGGTGGCCCGCCTGCTGGGCAAGACCACC
>JAJZTO010000101.1 GCA_021848865.1 Myxococcales bacterium | reverse complement strand
CGGCACCATGAAGATGGCGGAGCGGGCCTCGGGGTTGTAGCGGGTCCAGACCGAGACCGAGACCGGGGGCGCGATGGCGCCGGCCGCGGCGGCCAGCCGCGACTGGCCGGCCGCCAGGGCGGTGGCGTCGCTCTTCGCCAGCACCTGGTTGGCGATGACGCCGTCGGCGCCGTCCACCAGGAGCTGCGCCCCGCCCGGCTCGCCCCGGTCCAGGGCCTCGGCGTAGCCGCGGGGGACGATCAGCGCCCCCAGGGCGTACCCCTGCCGCAGCAGCGCCTCCGCCCCCTCCGCCTCCACCGCCGCCACCGGCTCGAACTCGTGGGGCTCGACGTAGGCCCGGATCAGCGCGCGCGAGGCCTCGGTCCGGTCGCCGTCGGCGATCGCCAGCGGGATCCGGTCCACGTCGAAGGAGACGCCGTAGCCGAAGAGCAGCAGCAGGAAGACCGGCATCGCCAGCGCCAGGAGCAGGGTGCGCGGGTCGCGCAGGATGTGGAGGGTCTCCTTCCAGGCCATGGCCCCGATCCGCAGGGCGCTCCGGCGCAGCCGCTCCCTCACGGCGCCTCCCCCTTCCCGCTCCCCACCGCCGCCAGGAAGACGTCCTCCAGCGAGGGCTCCACCGCGTCCACGGCGACGTCCACCCCGCCGGCCTGGCGCAGCAGCGCCGCCACCCGGGCCGCGTCCCAGGCCGCCGGATCGGCCCGCACGTGCAGCGCGGCGCCGAAGGGCTCGGCGGCGCGCACGCCGGGCGCGGCGCGCAGCCGCTCCAGCGCGAGCGCGCGGCCGCGCACCAGGAAGACGCGGTCCGGGACCCAGGCGCGCTTCAGCGCCGCCGGCGTGTCGAGGGCCACCAGCCGGCCGTCGGCCATGAGCCCGATGCGGCGGCAGTACTCGGCCTCGTCCAGGTAGTGGGTGGTGACGAAGACGGTGGTGCCCTCGGCCGCCAGCTGCCGGATCAGCGCCCAGAAGTCCCGGCGCGACACCGGGTCCACGCCGGCGGTGGGCTCGTCCAGGAAGACGATGCGGGGCCGGTGCAGGATGGCGCCGGCCAGCGCCACCCGCTGGCGGATGCCGCCCGGCAGCGCGCCGGTGTCGGCGGCTCGCAGGGCGCCGAGCCCGGCGCGCTCCAGCACCTCGTCCACGCGGCTCCGCAGCGCCCGGCCGGAGAGGCCGTAGGCGCCCCCGAAGAAGGCGAGGTTCTCCGCCACCGGCAGGTCCAGGTAGAGCGAGAACCTCTGCGACATGTAGCCGATGGCGGCCTTCACCGCGTCGGGCGAGGCGCGCACGTCGTGGCCGGCCACGGTGGCCTCGCCCCCGGAGGGCTCGAGCAGCCCGCAGAGCATGCGGATGGTGGTGGACTTCCCGGCGCCGTTGGCGCCGAGGTAGCCGAAGATCTCCCCGCGCTCCACCTCGAAGCTGACCGCGTCCACCGCCAGGAAGGCGCCGAAGCGGCGGGTGAGCCCGCGGGCCCGGATGGCCGCCTCGGGAGCCGGGGCGCTCATCCCGCCTCCCGGATGCGGGCCACGAACAGCTCCTCGAAGGTGGCGGCCCCGGACCGGGCCAGGAGGTCGAGCGGCGCCCCCTGGTCGAGCAGCCTCCCGCGGTGGGCCAGCCCCACCCGGTCGCAGCGCTCCGCCTCGTCCATGTAGGGCGTGGAGATGAGCACCGCCATGCCGCCGTGGACGAACTCGTGCAGGAGCGCCCAGAGCTCCCGGCGAGAGACCGGGTCCACCCCGTTGGTGGGCTCGTCGAGGATCAGCACCTCGGGCCGGTGGAGCAGGGCGCAGGCCAGCGCCAGCTTCTTGTACATCCCGCCGGAGAGGGCGTCGGCGCGGCGGTCGGCGAAGGGGGCGAGCCGGGTGAGCTGGAGCAGCCGCTCGCTGCGCTCGCGGAAGGCGGGGCGCGGCAGGCAGTAGACCCGCCCGAAGAAGCGCAGGTTCTCCATCACCGAGAGGTCGCGGTAGAGGCTGAACTGCTGGGGCATGAGCCCGAGCCGCTCGCGCACCGCCCGGCCGTCGCGGATGGGGTCGCGCCCCAGCACCCGGGCCGCGCCGGCGTCGAGGTCGATGAGGCCGGCCAGGGCGCGGATGGCGGTGGTCTTGCCGGCGCCGTCGGGCCCCACCAGGCCGTAGAGCTCGCCCGGCCGCACCGCGAAGCCCAGCCCGTCGAGCGCCGTGGTGGCGCCGAAGCGGCGCACCAGGCCGCTGGCCTCGAGGGCCGGCTCGCCGCCGGGGGCCGCCACCTACCGCTCCGTGCCGGGGAGCGACACCTGCACCGGCATGCCGGGCCGCAGCTTGCCCTCCGGGTTCGGCAGCGCCACCTCCACCGGGTAGACCAGCCGGTCCCGGTCGGTGCGGGTCTGGATGTTGCGCGGCGTGAACTCGGCCTCGGCCGCCACCGTGGTGATCGTGCCCTCGAAGGTCTCGCCGGGCCAGGCGTCGGCCACCACCAGCGCCCGCGCGCCGGGCCGGGCCCGGCCCACCTCGGCGTTGGGCAGGTAGAAGGTGGCCTTCACGTCGGAGAGGTCCACCAGCTTCACCAGGGCCTGGCCGGCGCCCACCAGCTCGCCGGCCTCGTGGGGCAGCTCCTCGACCCGGGCGTCGCGCGGCGCCACCACCCGGCACTCCTCGGCGAGCAGCCGGGCCCGGAGCGCCGCCGCCTCGGCCGCCTGGAGCAGCGCCCGGGCCGCCACCGCCTGCGCGCCCGAGGCGCGGATGGCCGCCACCGCCGCCTGGGCCTGGCGCCCGCTGGCCTCGGCCTGGGCCTGGGCCGCCGCCGCCTGCCGCTCCAGCGCCGAGGCGCCGGCCCGCGACTGGTCGCGCCGGTCGGGGGCCACGTCCTCGGCCACCGCGTCCAGGCGGCCTGCCTGCCGGACCGCGGCGTCGCGCTGCGCCGCCACCGCCTGGGCCTGGGCCTGGGCGGCGAGCTGCGCGGCGGCGGCCGCCTCCCGCTGGCTGCGCGAGGCCTCCACCGAGGCGGCGGCCGCGGCCGCCTGGGCCCGCGCCGAGGCCACCCGCGCCTCGGCCTCGGCCAGGGCCGCCTTCTGGTCGGCGCAGTCGAGCGTCACCAGCAGCTCGCCGCGCTTCACCTGCGCCCCCTTGCGGACGTGGAGCGCCTCCACCCGGGCGGTGAGCCGCGCCGCCAGGGCCACGTCGGTCCCCTCGATCTCGCCCGCGCCTCCCGAGGGGCCGCGCGCCAGGGCCGCCTGGGCGCGCAGCCGGTAGGTGAGCAGGGCGGCGAGCAGGGCGACGAGCAGGATCAGAACGGCGGCGACGCGGCGCATCCTCAGAGCTCCTTGGCCCGCGGCGAGGCCGGCGGGCACCGTGGCGAGACTCCACCCCTCCGCCTCACGACTCGCAAGCGCCGTGCCGCCGGCCCGGGCCGGCGCCGGCGCGCCGATTCTCCGGCCGCCGGGTCCCGGCTGTCAGCGTTTCCGACGGGTGCGTCGGACTGCCGAACGCCGCGCCCCTCCGGGCCGCGGCGGATGGGCCATTTCGCCCCTCGCCGGGCCGGCACCGCCCTTGCTGTCCTCCGCGCGGGGCGCCCGGTGCGCCCCGAGGAGGCGACAAGCCGTGAAGCCCATCCCACCCGTCCTGGCCGGCCTGGCCCTCGCCCTCGCCCTCGCAGGCCCGGCTCCCGCGGCGGCCGCCGCCGAGCCCCGGACCCTGACCCTCCCCGAGGCGCTCCGGGAGCTGGCCGCCCACGGGCCCGCCGCCGCGCAGGCCTCGGCCCGCGCCGGGCAGGCGAGCGCCCTGGTCCGCCAGGCGGCGGCGCCGCTCCTGCCCACGCTCGCCGCCACCGGCAGCTACGTGCGCAACAGCGACGAGCTGATCTTCCAGAAGCTCGACGCCGCCTCGATCCGGAGGCTGGTCCTGGGCCAGCCGGTGCAGCCGGAGAGCATCGCCATGCAGCCCCGGGAGGCCTTCTCGGCCGCCGGCACGCTGCGGGTCCCGCTGGTCGTCCCCGCCTCCTGGGCCGACCTGGCGGCGGCGCGCCACGGCGCCGCCTCGGCCCGCGCCGGCGCCGACGCCGCCCTGCTCGGGCTGCGGCTGGCGCTGGTGCAGGGCGCCTGGCTGGCGGAGGGCGCCGAGGAGACGGCGGCCGCGGCCGAGCGGGCCCTGGCCAACGCCCGCGACCTCGCCGAGAGCGCGAAGCGCGGGGTGCGTGCCGGGCTGCAGCCGCCGCTGGCGGCGCTCCAGGCCGAGACCCAGGCGGTGCGGCGCGAGAGCGACCTGGTCCGGGCCCGCGCCGCGGTCGAGCAGACCCGGCTGGCGCTGGGGGTGCTGCTGGGCCGGGCCGAGCCGGTCCGCATCGCGCTGGAGGCGCCGGCGGCGCCGGCCGCCTCCGGCCCGGAGGCGCTGGCCGCCGAGGCGCTCTCGCGCCGGCCCGAGCTGCGGGCCCAGGAGGAGCTGCGCGAGGTGGCCGGCCGCCAGCTCACCTCGGCGCGGCTGCGCTGGCTCCCCCAGCTCTCCGCCTCCGGCAGCGCCTTCGTCCAGGACGTCCCCTACCCCACCGGCAAGCGCGAGGGCTGGCGCGTCTCGGTGGACCTCACCTGGCCGCTCTACGACGGCGGCTTCCGCTACGGGAAGCAGCGCGAGGCCGAGGCCCTGCTGGCCGGGGCCCAGGCCGGCGCCGAGGCGCAGCGGCTCGCCGTCCTGCAGGAGGTGGAGGACGCGACCCGCGACCAGCGGGTCTCGACCGAGCGGCTGCGGCTCGCCGAGAAGCAGCGGGCGGTGGCCGCCGACGCCGCCGCCACCGCCCGGCGCGGCTTCGACGCCGGGACCACCGGCCACGTGGAGGTCCTGGCCGCGGCCGACGAGCTCTTCCAGGCCGAGGTGGGCGTGGCCGACGCCCGGGCGCGGCTCGGCGCCGCCGGCGCGGCCCTGGACCGGGCCGCGGGCCGGCTCTAGGCGGCCGTGCGCGGCGCGCTCCTCCGTCGTATCCTCGCCCCCGGGCCCGCCGAGGGCCCGGAGGACGCCCTGACCCCGCCCCCGCCCGGCTTCGAGGAGATCCAGCGCCAGGAGCTGTCGCGCTTCTTCGGGCTGCTGGTCCGGGCCCGGCTGCTGCTCATCCCGGTCTTCCTCGCCTTCTTCGGCTGGGTGGCGCTGGCCGACCCGCTCCCCTGGCGCCGGATCCTGCTGGGCGTCTTCCTCCCCGCGGCCAGCCTCTTCTTCCTCTCCGAGTGGCGCCGCTTCCGGCGCGAGGGCTTCTCCCCCGGCGCCATCGAGCGCAACCTGGTCCTGGCGGTGACCGGGCAGCTGGTGCTCGCGGCGGCCACCGGGGGCGTGGACAGCCCGCTCATGCCGCTGGCGGTGGTGCTGGCCATCCCCGCCGGGCTCTTCGCCTCGCGCCGCTTCGGCTACGTCATGCTGGCCGTCCAGATCGCCGGGATCCTGGCGATGGCGGCGGCGGCCACCTGGCGCCTGCTCCCCGAGCTGGGGCTGGCGGCCCCGCCCGGCGGCGCGGCCGGCCGCGGCGGCGGCCTCCGCTGGGCCGACGCCCTCTTCCTCTCGGTCTTCGCCGCGGTGGCCCGGGCCATCGGGCGGGTGGCGCGCAAGACCTTCGACGCCATGCTCCGCCGCGCCCTGGCGGCGCAGGAGGACGCGCTCCGCAGCCACGTGGAGCGGACCGAGGAGCTGACCGCGCTCTCCGCCGAGATCGCCCACGAGCTGAAGAACCCGCTCGCCAGCGTGAAGGGGCTCTCGCGCCTGCTGGAGCCCGCGGTGTCCGACGCCAAGGCGGCCGAGCGGCTGGCGGTGCTGCGGCGCGAGGTGGAGCGGATGCAGGGGATCCTCGACGAGTTCCTGAACTTCTCGCGGCCGCTGGTGCCGCTGGCCCTGGGCCGGGTGGACCTGGCGGCGCTGGCCCGCGAGGTGGCGGCGCTGCACGAGGGGCTGGCCCACGAGCGCGGCGTGCAGCTGGAGCTGCGGACCGCGCCGGCCCCGGCCCGCTGCGACCCGCGCAAGGTGAAGCAGCTGCTCATCAACCTGCTCCAGAACGCGCTCGAGGCCAGCCCGCCCGGCTCCCGGGTGGAGCTGGAGACCGCGGTGCTGGGCGGGCAGGCCCGCGCCCTGGTGCTGGACCGGGGCCGGGGGCTGGAGCCCGGCCTGGAGGATCGGGTCTTCGAGGCCGGCGTCACCACCAAGGCGCGCGGCTCCGGCCTGGGGCTCCCCATCGCCCGGCAGCTGGCCCGGCAGCACGGCGGCGACCTCGCCCTGCGCGCCCGCGACGGCGGCGGCACGGTGGCGGAGCTGGCGCTGCCGGCGGCCCCCGAGGGCGCCCGCGGGGAGGCGGCCTAGGAGCCAGACCATGCGCGTCCTGGTGGTGGACGACGATCCGGGCGTCCGGTACACGCTGCGGGAGATCCTCTCCTCGGCCGGCCTCACGGTGGAGGAGGCCGGCGACGGCGAGGAGGGGCTGGCCCGCTTCGACGCCGCCCCCTTCCCGCTGGTGATCGCCGACCTGCGCATGCCGCGGATGGACGGGATGGAGCTGCTGCGGCGCCTGCTCACCCGGCAGCCGGCGCCGCGGGTGGTGCTGGTCACCGCCCACGGCTCGGAGCGGCAGGCGGCCGAGGCGGTCCGGGCCGGCGCCTGGGACTACTTCCGCAAGCCCTTCGACAACGACGAGCTGCTGGCGGTGGTGCGGCGCGCCGCCGAGGCGGCCCGGCTCTCCGACGAGAACGCCACCCTGCAGGGGGAGCTGGCGCTCTCCGGCGAGCTGGTCTTCGACTCCGAGCCCATGCGCCGCCTGGCGGCGCTGGTGGCCCGGGTGGCGCCGCGCGACGTCACCGTCCTGGTCACCGGCGAGAGCGGCACCGGCAAGGAGCGGGTGGCCGAGGCGCTGTGGCGCGCCTCCGGGCGCGCCGCCCGCCCCTTCGTGCGCTTCAACTGCGGGGCGCTGGTGGCCGAGCTGGCCGAGGCGGAGCTGTTCGGCCACGTCCGCGGCGCCTTCACCGGCGCCTCGCGCTCCCGGCCCGGCCTCTTCGGCGAGGCCGACGGGGGGACGCTGCTGCTCGACGAGATCGGCGAGCTGGCGCCGGGGCTTCAGGTGAAGCTGCTGCGGGCCCTCCAGGAGGGGGCGGTGCGGTCGGTGGGCGAGGAGCGGGAGCGCAAGGTGGACGTGCGGGTGATCGCCTCCACCCACCGCGACCTGAAGGAGATGGTGGACCGCGGCGCCTTCCGCGAGGACCTCTACTACCGGCTCCGGGTGGTGGAGCTGCGCCTCCCGCCGCTGCGGGAGCGCCCCGAGGACATCCCGGTGCTGGCGGCCCACTTCCTGCGCCGCTTCGCCGGGCGCTTCGGGATGCCGGTGGCGGCCCCCGGCCAGGCGCTCCTCGACCGGCTCCGCGCCCACGCCTGGCCGGGGAACGTCCGGGAGCTGGAGAACGCGCTGGAGAGCCTGGTGGCCCTCTCACCCGACGGCGCCCTCGACCTCTCGCTGCTGCCCGGCCCGGCCGCGCCGGCGGCGGCGCCGCTGGGGCTGAAGCAGCGGGTCGAGGCCTACGAGCGCGGGCTGGTGGCCGAGGCGCTGCGCGCCGCCGGGGGCAACCGCACCGAGGCGGCGCGCGCCCTGGGGATCTCCCGGGTCACCCTGCACGACAAGCTGAACAAGTACGGCCTGGCGCGCGAGGGCGAGGCGTGAGGCGCATCCCGCCCAGCGTCGGGATCGCCACCCTGGCCCTGGCCGCGGCCAGCGGCGGGATCGCCTGGCTCACCGCGGAGGCGGGCGCGGGGCGGCCGGCCTGGGGCCAGATCGCCTTCGCCGCCCTGCTCGGCGCCCTGGTCCTCGGCGGGCTCCTCTCGCGGCAGCGGCTGGCCTGGCTCTGGGGGCGCTCCCTGGCGCTGCTGCTCGCCGTGGTGCAGGCCGTCGCGCTCGGCGGCGCCGTCCTCCAGGGCGGCCCCTCGTCGCCCGCCACCCTGGCGCTCCTCGCCGGCGTGGCGGCGGCGCTCCTCGTCGCCTTCGTGGCCCTGGGCCGGCGCTCCGCCCTGGCCTGGTTCGGCCTGGTCTGCCCGGCCTGCCTGACCCCGAGCCGGACCGCGGCCGACCTCCTCTTCCGCCAGGCCCGCTGTCGCAAGTGCGGCAACGTCTGGTAGCTTCCCCGCGCCCCGCCGACGGGGCGCCGCCGCATGAGCCTCGTCACCGCCACCGACCTCTCCCTCTCCTTCGGCCCGCGCCGCCTCTTCGACGGGGCCGGGTTCACGCTGGCCCCGCGCGACCGGGTGGGGCTGGTGGGAGCCAACGGCTCGGGCAAGAGCTCGCTGCTCCGCATCCTGGCGGGCGAGCAGTCGCCCGACCGGGGCCAGCTCACCTGGCGGCGCGGGGCGCGGGCCGGCTACCTGCCCCAGGACGTGGCCTCGCTGCCCGACGGGCCGCTGGTGGAGGTGGTGCTGGGCTCGGTGCCGGGGCGCGGGGCGCTGGAGGGGCGGCTGGCCGCCACCGAGGCGGCGCTGGCGGCGGCCCCCGGGCCGG
>JAJZTO010000100.1 GCA_021848865.1 Myxococcales bacterium | reverse complement strand
CGGCCGTCACATCCCCTGGTCGCGCCCGAACATCCGGATCACGGCCAGCAGGAAGGCGAGCGAGAGGGGCCCCAGCAGGAAGCCGATGGGGCCGAAGGCCGCCAGGCCGCCCAGCAGCGTGAAGAAGATCACCGCCGGGTGCACCGCCAGCCCGCGCCGCAGCAGCATCGGCCGGAGCAGGTTGTCGATGAGCGACACCGGCACCGCCCAGGCGAGCAGCACGAAGCCCGCCAGGCGTGAGCCGGTGCCGAGCTGGAGGATGCCCACCCCGACCACCACCGGCGCCGCGCCCAGCGCCGGCACCAGGGCGATGAGGAAGGTGACCAGGCCGAAGAAGGCGGCGTGCGGGACGCGGGTGACGAGGTAGCCGAGCCAGGCGGCCACCGACTGGACCGCGGCGGTCGCCAGCGAGGAGAAGAGCACCGCCACCGTGGCCCGGCGGAAGTCGCGGAGCAGCTCGGCCACCTGGCCGCGCTGCAGCGGGACCGCCTCGTCGAGCCAGCGCACCAGCACCGGGCCGTCCAGCAGCAGGAAGAAGAAGGCCACCAGCGCCAGGAAGGTCTTCAGCGCCGCCACGCCGGTGGCGCTGAGGAAGCCGCCCACCAGCGCCGCCGCCCGCCCGCTCTGCTGGGCGGCCACGGTCTCGAGCCGCGCCAGGTCGGAGGGGAGCTCGGCCAGGACCTGGGACGCGAGCCCGTCGAGCGGCTCGGGGAGCATCCGGGCCAGGCCCGACACCCCCTCGCTCTGGATCGCGTTCCGGACCCAGTCGATGCCGGCGCCCACCTGCTTCACCGCCACCAGCCCGAGGGAGCCGACGGGGAGCACGATGGCCAGGAGCACCGCCACCGTCATCAGCCCGGCCGCCAGCCGGCGCCGGCCGCGCAGCAGCGCCGCCAGCCGCTCGTTCAGCGGATAGAGCGCTCCGGCCAGCACCGCCGCCACCAGCAGCGGGGCGGCGAACGGGGCGATCATCAGCACCAGCATCGCCACCGCCAGGGCGGCGAGCAGGTAGAGGATGAAGCGGCCGGTGGAGGCGCGGACCATGGTCAGAAGTTGGCGTGGACCCGCTGCGGCGGGATCCCGGCGCGGGCCAGCGTGGCCCGGACCTCCTCCACCATGGCGGTCATCCCGCAGGCGAAGGCGACGGCGTCCCCGGGCACCGCGCCGCCGAAGGCCACGGCGCTGGCCACCTCCTGCACGCGGCCGCGGACGCCGCGCCAGGCCGAGTCCTCGGCCGAGGGGCAGAGCACCACCCGCACGCCGCGTCGCTCCCAGGCCAGGTGCTCGCGCAGGTAGGCGAAGTCGGCGCCCCGGCGCTGGCCGTAGAAGAGGGTGACGCGGCCGAAGGCCTCGCGGTCGGCGGCGAGGTGCTGGATGAGCGAGCGGATGGGGGCGATCCCCGAGCCGGCGGCGAAGAGCAGCACGTCGCGCCCCCGCGCCTCCTCCACCGGGAAGCCCTTGCCGAACGGGGCGGTGAGCTCCAGCGGGGCGCCCGGGGTCGCCAGCGCCACCGCGGCGTCGGCCACCGTGCCCCCGCGCTTCACCAGCAGGTCGACGCGCCCCTCGGAGGACGGCGCGCTCGCCAGCGCGAAGTAGGCCTCCCCCACCGGCGTGCGCAGCTTCACCACCTGGCCGGGCCGCTCGTGGCGCGCCGCCAGCGGCGCCGGCAGCTCCAGCCGCAGCGCCCGCAGCGCCGGCGTCTCGTCCCGGGCGTCGACGACCCGGGCGGTGCCGGATATGGAGGTCGCGGTCAACTCAGTACCGGACGATGGCGTGGATGTGGCTCGTGCCCAGGCGCCGGGCCCCGCCCAGGAAGCCCAGCTCGATGAGGAAGGAATAGCCGAGCAGCTCCGCGCCCTGGCGCCCCACCAGGCTGCCCACCGCCGAGGCGGTGCCGCCGGTGGCGAGGACGTCGTCCACCACCAGCACCCGGTCGCCGGGGCCCACCGCGTCGACGTGCAGCTCGAGCGCGTCCTCGCCGTACTCGAGCTGGTAGGCCTCGCGGACCGTCTGCCAGGGCAGCTTGCCGGGCTTGCGGACGATGCACAGGCCGGCGCCGAGGGCGTAGGCGACCGGGGCGGCGAGGAGGAAGCCGCGCGACTCGATGCCGACCACCTTCGCGACCTTCTCCCCCCTCCAGCGGGCCGTCAGGGTGTCCACCACGCGGTGGAAGAGCTTCGGATCGGCCAGGACCGGGGTGATGTCCTTGAAGACGATCCCCTTCCTCGGGAAGTCGGGGACGTCGCGGATGCGGGCGCGGACCTCGTCCATGCCGGCGAGGATAGCAGATGCGCCCGCGGCGCGCGGCGTTCACCTCAGGTAAAGCAAGGGGTTGCGGGGCCGGGTCCCCTGGCGCACCTCGAAGTGGAGGTGCGGGCCGGTGGTCTTGCCCGACTGGCCCACCCGGGCGATGGGCTCCCCGCCCTTCACGTGGGCGCCCTCGGGCACCAGGACCTTGGCGTTGTGGGCGTAGAGCGTGAGCAGCCCGCCGGCGTGGCGCAGGATGACGATCTGGCCGTAGCCGGCCTGCCGGCCGGCGTAGACCACCGTGCCGTCGGCGGCGGCGGAGACCGCCGCGCCCTCGGGGGCGGCGATGTCGATGCCGTCGTGGCGCTGCCCCTGGCGCATCCCGAAGCGGCTGTAGAGCACGCCGCGCACCGGCCAGCGCAGCGGCGTGCGGCCGTCGGCGGCGCGGGCCGCCGGGGCGGCGCCGGGGCGGGGCGGCGGGGGCCGGGGGGCGGGCTCGGGCGGCTCCTCCGGCTCCGGCTCGACCGGGCCCCCGGGCGCGAGCGAAGGGACGTCCAGCGCCCGGCGGGCCCCGGGGACGAACAGCTCGGTCCCGGGCCGGAGCTGGCGCGGGTCGGAGAGGTCGTTCACCTCCATGAGGTCGCGCGGCGCGATGCCGTAGGTCCGGGCGATGCGGTACAGGGTCTCGCCCTTCTTCACCACGTGGACGGCCCCGAGCAGGTCGGGCTCGACGTGGGGCTCGGTCGGCTCGGGCGGGAGGGGGGCGCGCGCGTCCGCCGCGGCGCGGGCTCCGTCTCCCGCACCCCGGCCGGGGACGGGGGCCGGGGCGCCGTCCGCGGCCGGCGGAGGCCGCGCGGGCTCCCCGCCGAGCGGCGGGGGCGGCCGGAGCTGCGGGCGGTGGCCGCAGGCGAGCGCGAGGCCCGCGAGCGCGGCCGCCGCGAGCGGTCTCACGGCGCGCGCTCCGCGTGGTAGCCGTCGATCTCCCACCCGCCCAGCTCCTCCACCAGCCCCTCGTGGCTCCAGTCGAGGCGGAGGGGCGACACCGCCGCCACCCCCTCGCCGAACACGACGTTGCAGTCCGAGCCGGGGATGTCCTCGTACCGCGCACCGCCCTCGCCGCCGATCCAGTAGTACTTGCGGCCGCGCGGGTCGGTCTTCTCCACCACCTCGTTGCCGTAGTGGCGCCGCCCCAGGCGGGCGAAGCGGTAGCCCTTCAGCGGACCGGCCGGCACGTTCACGTTGAGCAACAGCGGCTGGCGGGGCGCGGCCGAGACCAGGCGCCGCGCCAGCGCCGCGGCGAAGGCGGCGGCGAAGGCGAAGTCGTGGGGCGGCGGCGCGGCGAGCGAGACGGCGATGGCGTGGCATCCCAGCAGCGCCCCCTCCATGGCCGCGGCCACCGTCCCGGAGTAGAGGACGTCGTTGCCGAGGTTGGGGCCGTGGTTGACGCCGGCGACCACGACGTCGGGGGGCTGGCCCTTCAGGATCTGGTTGATGGCGACGTAGACCGCGTCGGTGGGGGTGCCGTCCACGGCGTAGCGGCGCGGGCCGACCTCGCCGATGCGGAGCGGGCGGTGGAGCGAGATGGCGTGGCTCTGGGCCGACTGCTCGCGGTCCGGCGCCACCGTCCAGACCTCCTCGCCGGCGAAGGCCGCGGCCAGGGCGCGGATCCCGGCGGCGTGGACGCCGTCGTCGTTGGAGAGCAGCACGCGCACCGGCCGACTCTACCATCGGCCGGTCAGCCGCGCCGCAGGCCGTGCAGCAGCACGATCAGCGTCACCGCGGTGGAGCCGGCCAGGGCCCAGCCGAGCCGGGGCAGCCGCGCCGGCCCGATGCGCGAGAGGCAGACGGCGACGGCGAAGGCGGCGGTGGGGAGCAGGGAGAGCGGCAGCGCGCCGGGGAGCCCGAAGGCCGCGGCGGCGGAGGCCGCCAGCGCCCAGAGGCCGGCGGCCAGCAGGGCGTCGCGCCGCCCCGGGTCCGGGCCGCCGATCCGGCCGCGCGCCATCACCGCGTCGACGGCGACGGCGGCGATGGCGAAGGAGAGGCTCCAGGCGGCGAAGGCGGTGAGAGCCGCCTCGGGGGAGGCCCCGGCCGCCAGCGCCACCGGCAGGAGCGCCGAGGCCATCGCGCTGCCGGCCACCACCTCGCCGCCGGGGGTCATCTCCAGGCGGCGCCGCACCAGCCAGACGGTCGCGGCCCCGAGGAGGGCCGGGGCGAGCAGCGAGAGGCGCGCCGGGCCGGGCGCGAGCCAGGCCGCCGCGCCGCCGCCGGCCAGCGCCGGCAGGCCGAGCGCGGCGAGCAGGCGCCGGGCCAGCGGGCCGTCCCCGGCGTGCGCCCGGACGCCGCGGGCGCCGAGCAGGACCAGGGCCGGCTCGTGGGCCAGGAAGGCCAGGGCGGCGGCGGCGGCGAAGAGCCAGGCGGCGGCGCCGGGGCGCGCCAGCGCCAGACCGGTGACGAGCGGCATCGCCATCTGGCCCCAGGCGCCGTGCTCGCGGGGCCAGAGGAATCGCCTGGTCGGGGTGGCCATGGGGACGATCTGTAGGGGCGGAGCCGGGCCCGGGCAAGCGGGGCGCCCGGTTCCCCGCGGAGAGGGCTGGCCCGGCGGCCGCTCCTGGGCCAGGATCCGGCCCATGCGCGCCCCCCGCGAGTCCCGCCTCCGCATCGTCCGCGAGGCGGGCCGCCTCCGGCTCGAGGCCGCCGCCCAGCGCAGCCTCCCCGCCGCGCTGGTCCTGGCGCTCTGGCTGGTGGGGTGGGGCCTCGGCGAGGCGATGGCCGTCCGGCAGCTGTTCTTCGCCGACGCGCCCGTCACCGGCGCCTGGTTCCTGGCGCTCTGGCTGCTGCTCTGGACGGCGGGCGGCCTGCTCGCCGGCGGCGCGCTGCTGCGGAGCCTGGGCGCGCGGGAGGTGATCGCCGTCGAGGGCCGGACGCTCACCCTGCGGGCCGGCCCGTTCGGCCGGACGCGCCGCTTCGACGTCGACGGGATCCGAGCGCTGCGGCTCGACCCGGTGGTGCCGGCGGTGACGCCCTTCCCGCCGCTGGACCCGGAGGTGGTGGGCCAGCAGGGGCGGGACCCGGGCCGGCCGGCCGCCGTCGCCTTCGACAGCGGCGGCAGGAGCTGGCGCTTCGGCGCCGGGCTGCCGGACGCCGAGCTGGCGCAGGCGCGGGCGGCGCTGGCGGAGCGGCTGCCCGCCGCCCTAGCGCCGCGAGCCCCCGAATAGCGACCCGAGGATCCCGCGCATGATCTGGCGGCCGATCTGGCTGCCCGCCGCCCGCGCGGCGCTCTGCACCGCCGCGCCCAGCACCTTCCCCGCCTGGTCGGCCATCGTCGGCGCCGGCCGCCCGCCGCCCGCCGGCGGGCCCGCCGCCGCCTCCCCGGCGCGGCTCCGGAGCTTCTCGTAGGCCGACTCCCGGTCCACCGCCGCGTCGTACTTGCCGGCCACCGCCGAGCCCCGCACCACCCGCGCCCGCTCCTCGGGCGTGAGCGGCGCCAGGCGGCTGGCCGGCGGGTAGACCAGGGCCCGCTCCACCGGCGCCGGCGTCCCCTTGCCGTCCAGGAACGACACCAGCGCCTCGCCCACGCCCAGCTCGGTGATGGCCGCGGCGACGTCCACCCCCGGGTTCGCCCGGAAGGTCTCGGCCGCGGCCTTCACCGCCCTCTGGTCGCGCGGCGTGAAGGCGCGCAGCGCGTGCTGCACCCGGTTCCCCAGCTGGCCCAGCACCACGTCGGGGAGGTCGAGGGGGTTCTGGGTCACGAAGAACACGCCCACCCCCTTGGAGCGCACCAGCCGCACCACCTGCTCGACCTTCTGCAGCAGGGCGGGCGGCGCCTCGTCGAAGAGCAGGTGCGCCTCGTCGAAGAAGAAGACCAGCCGCGGCTTCTCGGGGTCCCCCACCTCCGGCAGCCGCTCGAAGAGCTCGGAGAGGAGCCAGAGGAGGAAGGTGGCGTAGAGCCGCGGCGAGCGGATCAGCTCGTCGGCCGCGAGGACGTTCACCACGCCGCGCTCGCCCTCGGTGAGGAGCAGGTCGTCGAGCGCCAGCGCCGGCTCGCCGAAGAAGCGGTCGCCCCCTTGCTCCTCCAGGGCCAGCAGGGCGCGCTGGATGGACCCGACGGTGGCCGGCGCGACGTTGCCGTACTGGTTGCCGATCGCCCGGGCGTTCTCGCCGACGTGCTGGACCATGGCCCGCAGGTCCTTGAGGTCCAGCAGCAGCAGCCCGGCGTCGTCGGCCACCTTGAAGACCACCGTGAGCACGCCCTCCTGGACCTCCGAGAGGCCGAGGATGCGCGAGAGCAGCAGCGGCCCCATCTCGGAGACGGTGGTCCGCACCGGGTGGCCCTGCCGGCCGAAGAGGTCCCAGAAGGTCACCGGGCAGGGCTCGTAGGTGAAGCCGCCCAGCCCGAGCCGCTGGACGCGCTCCGCGATCCGGGGATGGCCCTCGCCGGGCCGGGCCAGGCCCGAGAGGTCGCCCTTCACGTCGGCGAGGAAGACCGGCACGCCGACGCGGGAGAGCCGCTCGGCCAGCACCCGCAGCGTGACGGTCTTCCCCGTCCCGGTGGCGCCGGCCACCAGGCCGTGGCGGTTGGCCATGGCCGGGAGCAGGCAGAGGTCCCGCTTCGCGCGGGCGATGGGGAGCGGCGTGACGGCCATGGAGCCTCCGGGAGGCGCGGTCCTGCTTCGCGGTGGAAAGGGGGGGACGACGGTTCGCCGGCCGGCCCGGCGCTAGCCCTCGATGGCGACGTCCACGGGGGTGGCGGCGAGCACCCGGGCGGCCTCCGCCGGGGAGATCCCCACCAGGAAGCCGCGCGAGCCGCCGTTCAGGTAGATCCGCGGCAGCGCCAGGATCGACCGCTCGACGTAGACCGGCATCGGCTTGCGCGTGCCGAAGGGGCTGGTCCCGCCCACCTGGTAGCCGCTGTGGCGGTTGGCCACCTCGGGCCGGCAGATCTGGATGGCCTTCCGCCCGAGCTGGCGCGCCAGGGCCTTGGTGGACACCTCGCGGTCGCCGTGCATCAGCACCACCAGCGGCGCGCCCCGGTCGTCCTCGAACACCAGCGTCTTCACCACGGCGTGCTCGTCGAGGCCCAGCTCGCGCGCCGACACGGCGGTGCCGCCGCGCTCCTCGTAGCGGTACGGGTGCTCGGTGTAGGCGACGCCCTGCTCGCGCAGCAGGCGGGTGGCGGGGGTGGAGGGGAGCCGGGACACGCCCCCGAGCGTACCTCAGCCGCGCGCCACGCCAAGCCCGTCGACGATGCGGACCCGCTCCGAGAGCAGCCAGTCGTCGGTGTAGATCTCGACGGCGTCCTCGTGGGTCCCGGCGCGCATCAGGATGCGCGGCTGCAGGGCCAGGTGGGCGTCCACGTAAATGGGGATGCCGAAGAGCGCCAGCGGCGGCTCGGCGCCGGCCTCGCAGGGCCCGAAGCGGCCGACGGTGCTCGCCTCCGGCGCCAGCATGAGCTGCCGTGCGTGCATCACCTGGCGCAGCCGCTCGGCGTCGAGGTGCTGCGAGGCGGAGAGGACCGCCATCGCCAGCTGGCCGTCGGCCCGCACCACCACCACCTTCGCCACCAGGTTCCCGGAGACGTGCTCCGACGCGGCCAGGCGCTGGGCGGCGACGGCCCGGCGGTGGGGACGCGACTCGAACCAGATGTGGCGGTCCTTCAGGTAATCCTGGATGGGGGTGGGGATCATGGCGCACCTCCCGGCAGCGATCTCCGGATGATTCATGGTCCCGCTCGCGTCCAGCACCCGCAAGAGCGCCATCGGGGGCGCGTCCCGCGACCTCGGTAGGGAGGGCGCGAGCTTCGCGACGGCCGGCGGGTCCTGCGCTCCCGTGTCGCAGGTGGTGGGGCATAGGACCACCTGCGCGAAAAGGCGCAAGCCGTCAACGACCCCATACAAACTGGGAGCGACGACGTCGATGATGGAATTTGCGCGAAAGTCCTGGGCTTTGTCCGGTGCGAGTCACCCCGAGGCCAGGTCCTCCCCGACCGGATGGTGGCACCCCGCCTGCAAAGGCCTGGGTGGAGACTCGGGGGGGATCCCGGCCTCGGCCCGGGAGGCGGCGCTCGACGCGCCACCCCCCGGGCCGTTTCTTTGGCCCGCCGCGCTCACCGGCTCCCGGTTCGCACTATGACGGGGGGATGGCCCAACGGAGAGCGTCCCGGAGGTCGTCCGCCGCGGAGGGCGCCGGCGGCGGCGGGCGGAGCGCGACCGGGAACGGGGCCGAGGAGCGCGCCGGCGCGCCCCCCGCGCTCCGCGTCCTCGACGCCGTCGGCGCGGTCCGGGCGGAGGAGTGGGACGCGCTGACGGCCCACGAGCCGGCCCGCGCCACCCCCT
>JAJZTO010000099.1 GCA_021848865.1 Myxococcales bacterium | reverse complement strand
CCTACCCGCTGCACTCCAGCTCGCGCATGGTCGCCGGCGACGGGTTCGGAGGCGACATGTTCAAGTGCGCCCTGAAGCCGCTGGCGACGGCGCTGGCGGACGGCACCTACGGCCCCGCCGTCTTCACGACGGGGCAGGTCGCGCAGCTCGACGCCATCTTCCCCGCGGGCGTCTGCGACTACACCCGGCCGGACCAGGGCAGGCCGCCGGGGTGGGACGAGCCCGGCGAGCGCGAGCGCGAGCACGAGGGGGAGCACGAGGGCGAGCACGAGGGGGAGCACGAGCGCTAGCGCTGCTTCCAGCCGGGGTGTTGGCCCTCCCGGTTCCGGCCGCCGAGCGGCGCCGGGGGGCGGAGGCTCGCTGCGGCTCGCGGCGCCGGGCGGCGCGTCAGCCGCGGGCCAGCGGGCGCCCGCTGCGGCACCACTCGCTGTACGAGCCGACGTAGAGCGAGGCGCCGGGGAGCCCCGCCGCCTCGAGCGCCAGCAGGGTGTGGCACGCGGTGATGCCCGAGCCGCAGTGGACCGCGAGGCGCTCCGGCGGCGTCCCGCCGAGCAGCTCCAGGTACATCGACCGCAGGACCGCGGGAGGCTTGAAGCGGCCGTCCGGTCCCAGGTTCTCGGCGTAGGGCAGGTTGACCGTGCCCGGGATCCGGCCCGGGGAGGGCTCGAAGGGATCGGTCTCGCCGCGCCAGCGCTCGCGGCTGCGCACGTCGAGCACCTTCCAGGCCGGGTCCCGCACCAGCCGCTCCACCGCCGCGACGTCCACCAGCGGCCGCTTCCAGCCGGCGACGGGGTAGGGCGGTCTCGCCGGCACCGGGGGCGGCGCGGCGCTGGTGAGGGCGAAGCCCGCGGCCTGGGCCGCCGGGAGGCCTCCGTCGAGCACGGCGACCTGCTCGTGCCCGGCGGCGCGCAGCATCCACCAGAGCCGGGCGGCGGCCAATCCGCCTCCGGCCGCGTCGTAGGCCACGACCCGGGTGTCGGGGCCGACGCCCCAGGCGCCGAGCTGGGCGGCCCAGGCCGCGGGCGCCGGCAGCGGGTGGCGGCCTCCCCTCGCGGGGTCGAGGCCCGGCGCCAGGGCGGTGCTGAGCGCCGCGTCCATGTCGGCGTGGAGGGCGCCGGCGAGGTGGCCGGCGGCGTAGGGCTCGGCGCCCGGCCGCGCGTCGAGCAGGCGGACCGGCGCCGCGAGGGTGCGGAGCACTTCGGGTGGGATCAGGGGTCCGAAGGTCATGGGTCGGAGACGACGGTCCCGCCGCGGAGCGCGGCCAGCCCGGCGGGCAGGTGGTGGAGGATGGACGGGAGGCGCGGCGGCTCGCGCGGTGCGGTGCTCACGACGGCCTCTCCCTGCGCTCGACCTGGCGCGCCGACGAGGCCAGCGCGCTCTCCGCGGTGCGGTGGACCCCGGGGCCGTCCTTGTAGCCGGTGACCTTCACCGGCGGGTAGGCGCGCATCCGGGCCACCAGCTCCCCGGCCTGGCCGGCGAGGAGCGCGTCGCAGCTCTCGTAGAGGCCGCCGGACTCCTCCTCCGCCCGGTTGTGGGGCTCGAGGATCGACCGGATCTCGGCGGCGATCTCCGGCGTGGGCGTCGGGACGAGCAGCGAGGTGAGGGCGCCGTGGTCGATGCGCAGCCGCCGGGCGATCGGCAGCGGTTCGCCCCCGCGGGCGGCCCGGGCCGCCGGGAGGAGAATCTTCTCCTCCATGGCGATGTGGCGCAGCAGCCCGGCCCGGAAGGCGTCGAAGGGCTCGCGGTCGATCCCGCCGGGCGCGGCCAGGGCGCGGCGCAGCAGGCCGTCGAGCCGGTCGTGGTCCTCGGTGAGGTACAGGACGATGGGACCTGCCACGGCGACCTCCTCGAAGCGGGCGCCCGGCGCGCGCGGCGGAGCGTGCCCCATCGGGCCCCGGCACCCCGCGGGGACCGACCTCCGGCGTGCTCCCGGAACAGGTACCGCGTCCGTCCGCGGGAAGGAAGCCGCTCCGCCGGGGGGTGGCCTATAGTTTGGGCCATGGCCACGACCTCGAAGGACCTCTTCACCGAGCCGCCGGACTTCGACCTCGACACGCTGCGGAACCTCGGCCCGCTGGCGCCGCTCGCCGGCACCTGGGAGGGGGAGCCCGGGACCGACCTCCACCCGGTGGCGGAGGGCGGCGAGGAGGAGCCGTACCGGGAGCGGATCGTCTTCGAGGCCATCGACCCGCAGCCGAACGGGCCGCAGCTGCTCTACGGGCTGCGCTACCACGTCCACGTGAACAAGCTCGACGAGCCCCTCACCTTCCACGACCAGGTGGGCTACTGGCTCTGGGAGCCGGCCACCGGCGCGCTGCTCCAGACCGTGGCCATCCCGCGCGGGCTGGTGGCGCAGGCCGCGGGGACGGCGGCGGCCGACGCGAGGCGCTTCACGGTGAAGGCGGTGCTCGGCTCGCCGACCGCCGGCATCGTCTCCGCGCCCTTCCTGCACCAGCACTTCCGCACGCTGGAGTACCAGCTCACCGTCACCGTGAACGGCGACGGGACCGTCGGCTACGAGCAGGACACCGTGCTCCAGGTGGACGGGCGGCCCGAGCCCTTCCACCACACCGACCGGAACCGGCTGCGGCGGGTCGCGCCGGCGCGGAAGAACCCGGCGGCCCTGGCCGGGACGGAGCGGGCCTGACGGAGGAGGGGCGGAGCCCCGGCCCCCGCGCCCGGCGAGGCCTCAGTCGCGGGCCAGCGCCGACTGGACGTTGCCCACCAGCGCCAGGAGCCGCGGCCCCACGTCCCGCTTCAGCATCTCGGGCGGGAGCTGGAAGGCGGCGCCGGAGCAGCCGACGACCACCGGCGCCGAGCCGTCCGGAGGGATGAGCGGCGCGGCCACCGCGTTCACCTCGCGGCGCCAGTCCCCCAGGCTGAAGCAGAAACCCAGCTCCTCGTAGTCCTTGAAGGCCTGGTCGAAGCGCTTCCGGGCCACCGGCCAGTCGTCGGGGCGCGCCTCGCGGATCGAGTCGAGGACCCGCTTGCGCTCCAGCGGCGGGAGGGCGCAGACGAAGGCCCGGCCCAGCGAGGTGGTGGCCACCGGGATGCGGGAGCCGATGTCGATGACGAAGGAGGCGGCGTTCCAGTAGGTGTCCACCACCTGCATCGAGCGGCGGTCGTTCACCGCCAGGTGCACCGAGGCCTTGGTGTAGTCGGACAGCTCCTGCATCAGCGGGCGGGCCACCCGGCGGATGTCCATCTGGCCCAGGGCGGCGTAGCCGAGGCTGATGGCCGCGCTCCCCAGCGCGTACTTGTTGAGCCGCTCCGAGTAGCGCAGGTAGCCGAGCCGCGTCAGCGTGTAGGCGAGGCGGGAGACGGTGGGCTTGGCGAGCCCGGTCCGCCGCGCCATCTCGAGGTTGGTGAGCCAGCGGTCGCGCGGGCCGAAGCAGCGGAGCACGTCGAGGCCGCGGGACAGCGCGGTGACGAACTTCCGGTCGGTGGCGGGGCTCTTCCCGGGCGCGGCGGTGGCCGGCATGCTTCCTCTCGGCGGGAGCCGCGCGTTTCGCGCCCCGGGCCGGATTTCAAGATATTCGGTCGCGTTGTCGTTTGCAACGCACCCGTGTTACGATGCGGCACCTTGTTTCATGGTGCGAAACTCGATCCGGGGGCTCCGGAGCCCCTCCTCTCGGTGCGGGGTCTCTCCAAGGACTACGGGAAGCTCCGGGTGGTGTCCTCCCTCACCTTCGACGTGCGGGAGGGGGAGCTGCTCGGCGTCATCGGCCCGAACGGGGCGGGCAAGACCACCCTCTTCGCGCTGCTGGGCGGCACCATCGCCCCCACCGAGGGGGAGATCCGCTTCCGGGGCCAGGCCGTCGAGCGGCTGCGCCCCGACCACCGCTGCCACCTGGGCATCGCCCGGACCTTCCAGGTGGTGCGCCCCTTCGCCGAGCTCACCGTCCGCGAGAACGTGCGCGCCGCGGCGCTCTTCGGGAAGCCGGAGGTCCCGCCGCCGGGCGAGATCCGCGCCGCGGTGGAGGAGGTGCTGGCGCTCACCGGGCTGGCCCCGGTGGCGGCGTCGCCGGCCCGGGCCCTGAGCCTGCCCCAGCGCAAGCGGCTGGAGGTGGCGCGGGCGCTCGCCACCCGCCCCCGGCTGCTGCTGCTCGACGAGGTGCTGGCCGGCCTGAACCCCCGCGCCGTCGAGGAGGCCATCCCCCTCATCCGCTCGCTCCACGCCGACCGGGGCATCACCGTGCTCGTCATCGAGCACAACCTGCGCGCCATCATGGGGCTCTCCCAGCGGGTGCTGGTGCTGAACTTCGGCGAGCGCATCTACGACGGCGCGCCGCAGGGGGCGGTGGAGGACCCGGAGGTGATCCGCGCCTACCTGGGAGGGCCGGCGCGTGCTTAGGGTCGAGGGGCTGGCGGCCGGCTACGGCGAGGCGGTGGTGCTGGAGGAGATCTCCCTCCGGGCCCGCGAGGCCGAGGTCACCTGCGTCCTCGGCCCCAACGGCGTCGGCAAGACCACCCTGCTGCGGGCGGTGATGGGGCTGGTGCGCCCCTCGCGCGGCGCGGTGCTCTTCCGCGGCGAGCCGGTCCACGGCCTCCCCACCCACGCCGTGGTCCGGCGGGGCATGACCATGATCCCCGAGGGGCGGCGGCTCTGGCCCTCGCTCACGGTCGGGGAGAACCTCGAGATGGGGGGCTACGCCGCCCCGCGCGAGAGCCTGGCGGAGCGGCTCGCCGGGGTGGTGCGGCTCTTCCCGCGCCTCGCCGAGCTGCGCGACCGGCCCTGCGCCCACCTCTCCGGCGGCGAGCAGCAGATGGTGGCCATCGGCCGCGGGCTCATGGGCGCGCCCCGGATGCTGCTCATGGACGAGCCGTCCCTGGGGCTGGCGCCGCTGGTGGTGCGCGACATGTTCGAGGCCATCCGCAAGATCGCCGCCGCCGGCACCACCGTGCTGCTGGTGGAGCAGAACACCGCCGCGGCGCTGGAGGTCTCGCGCCACGGCTACGTGCTGGAGCTGGGGCGGGTGGCGCTCGACGGCGAGGCCGCGGCGCTGCGCGACGACCCCCACGTGAAGCAGGCCTACCTGGGGCTCTGAAACCCGATGCACCCGGGAGCCAGGACGGGAACCGGGAAGAAAGGAGCAGGGCGATGATCGCGAGGAAGACGTGGAGGCTGGTGCTGGCGGCGGGGCTGGCCGCGGCGTGGACCCAGGCCGGCGCGGCGCCGGCCATCAAGCTGGGGGCTCACGCCCCCGAGACCGGGAGCCTGGCCAAGCACGGCCAGGAGCAGGTGAAGGGCATCCGGGTCGCCGCCGAGGAGTTCAGCAAGCGGACCGGCATCGCCGTGGACCTCAAGGTCTACGACGACGAGAGCCAGCCGCAGAAGGCGGTGGCGGCGGTGGAGAAGCTCGCCGGCATCGAGAAGGTCGCCGGCATCGTCGGCGGCTACGGCTCCAACCTGGTGGGGCCCGCCTCCGAGGCGGCCGAGCGGTACGACACGCCCTACATGACCACCGGCGCGGTGGACACCAAGCTCTCCGCCCGCCACTTCAAGAACTTCTTCCGGCTGAACTACATGCCGGGCTACGCCGCGGCCCAGGCCAACACCATCCGCGAGCTGTTCCAGGCGAAGAAGGTGGCCATCCTCTTCAACAGCCAGTCGGCCACCACCGAGATCGCCGAGGCGGTGAAGGGGCAGCTCGCCGCCGGCGGCGTGCAGGTGCCGGTCTTCGAGAAGTTCGAGAAGGGCACCACCAACTACAAGCCGCTGCTCCTCAAGGCCAGGGACGCGGGCTGCGAGGTGCTGCTGGTCGAGGGCTACTTCCCCGACTACGTCGGCACCATCAAGGACGCCAAGATCCTGGCGCTGCCGGTGAAGGCCTACGTGGGCGCCTGGGGCATCGGCACCCCCGAGTTCATCCGCGAGCTGGGGCCCATGAGCGAGTTCGTCTACGGGACCTCGATCTGGGAGATGGGGACCGCGCCCAAGGCGGCCCGCGCCGAGGAGGCCCGCTTCGTCGAGGCCTACCGCGCCCGCTTCAAGGAGGATCCGTCCTACATCGCCATGCTCGGCTACCTCTCGGCCGAGTACATGCTCGACGCCATCGCCAAGGGCGGCGGCGCCGCGGCGAGGACCCGCGACCTGCTGCGGGCCATGGACGCGGTGACGCCCATCGGCCGGGTGGCCTTCGACGAGAAGGGCGACCCCAGGCACTTCACGGCGGTGCTCTTCCAGACCCGGGCCGGCAAGCAGGTGGTGGTCTACCCGCGCGACCGGGCCGGCGGCGAGGCGAAGTACCCGGCCGTCCCCTGGAGCACGCGGTAGCGGCGGGCCGGGGCGAGGGCCAGCGGCGTGATCTCGGGCAGCTCCATCGTCCAGTCCCTGCTCTCGGGCCTGCTCGAGGGGGGGAACTACGCCCTCTACTCGCTGGGGCTGGCCTTCGTCTTCGGCATCCTACGGATCATCAACCTGGCCCACGGCGAGGTGGTGGTCCTGGGCGGCTACGTCGCCTACTGGACGCTGGTGCGGTACGGGGTCGGCCCGGTGCTCTCGATGCCGCTGGCGGCGGCGGCGGGCGGGGCGCTGGGCTGGCTCACCTACCGCCTCTTCCTGCGGCGGGTGCGGGAGGCGCCGGAGCTGAACACCCTGATCCTCACCTTCGGCGTCGGCATCTTCCTCACCAACCTCTTCCTGCAGCTCTGGACCGGCGACCTGCGCTCCATCGAGGTGGACTGGCTGCAGCGGCCGCTCACCCTGGGGCCGATCCGGGCCAGCGTCGGCGAGCTCGCGGCCTTCGGCTTCTCGGTGGCGGCGGTGCTGGGGCTGCAGGCCTTCCTGCACCGCACCCGCGCCGGCAAGGCCATCCGGGTGACCGCCATCGACCGCGACTCGGCGGCGCTGGCCGGCATCGACGTGGAGCGGGTGGACCGGGGCGCCTTCGCCATCGGCGGCCTGCTGGCCGGGATCGCCGGCCCGGTGCTGGGGATCCTCGCCAACGTCAGCCCGGGGGTGGGCGGTCCGCTGACGGTGAAGGCCTTCATCCTCACCGTGCTGGCCGGCGTCGGCTCCATCTCCGGGCTCATCGCCGCGGGGATGATCCTCGGGGTGGGGGAGGCGCTGACCGTCACCTTCTTCTCCTCCTCCTACCGGGAGCTGTTCGGCTTCACGCTCTTCCTGGGCATCCTGCTGGCCCGCCCCTCGGGCCTCTTCGGGCGGAGGATCTGACGTGAGGTGGCCCGGCTCCGGACTGCGCGTCACCGAGGGCACCGCCGCGGCGCTGTTCTTCGGCGCCCTGGCGCTGCTGCCCCTGGCGCTCTCCTTCAACCCCTACTACCTGAGCATCCTGGTCGCGGCGCTGGTGCTGGGCTCGGTGGCCGTCTCCTGGAACGTGCTGGCCGGGCTCTGCGGCCAGGTCTCCTTCGGCCACGCCGGCTTCTTCGGCCTGGGGGCCTACGCCTCGGCCATCCTGGCGATGCGGGCCGGCTGGAGCCCCTGGCTGGCGATGGCCGGGGCCGGCGTCGCCGGGGTGGCGGTGTCGCTCCTCATCGGGCTGCCCTCCTTCAAGCTGCGCGGCCCCTACTTCGCCCTCGCCATCCTCGGCTTCGCCGAGGTGCTGAAGCTGCTGGCCCTGAACCTGGACTCGCTCACCGGCGGGTCGCAGGGCATCTTCGGGGTGCCGCCGCCGACGGCGCTGCGGCTCGGCGGCCTCACCGCCGACTTCGAGGCCTCGCGCACCGCCAACTACTACCTGGCCGGGCTGCTGCTGCTGCTGGTCTGGGGCGCGGCGGTGCTGCTGCGCCGCTCGCGGGCGGGCGTGGCCATGGCCACGGTCCACGCCGACGAGGAGGCGGCCGCCGGGATCGGCGTCCCGGTGCTGCGCACCAAGGCCACCGCGCTCGCGGTCTCGGCCTTCTTCACCGCGCTGCTGGGCGCCTTCTACGCCCACTACGTCCACTACCTGGACCCCGACTCGGCCTTCGACGGCGCCTGGTCCATCATGCCCATCGTCGCCGCGCTCTTCGGCGGGATGAGCACGCTGGTGGGGCCGGCGGTCGGGGCCCTGGTGATCACCGGGCTCGACGAGTTCCTCTTCAAGCGGCTCTTCGAGTCGGGCCACCAGCTCTTCTTCGGCCTGCTGCTGGCGGCCGTCATCGTCTGGGCCCCCTCGGGCCTGCTCGGCGGACGCGTCCGCCGCCCCACCACCTAGCGAGGAGAGTTCCCGTGCGCGCGCTGCTCTGCACCGAATACGGCCCGGTCTCCGGCCTCCGCGTCGTCGACATGCCCGAGCCCGTGGCCGGGCCGGGCCAGGTGCTGGTCCGGGTGGAGGCCGCCGGCCTCAACTACCCCGACGCCCTCATGGTCATGGGCAAGTACCAGGTGAAGCCGCCGCTCCCCTTCGCGCCCGGCATGGAGCTGGCCGGGACGGTGGCGGCGGTCGGGGCCGGCGTCCAGGGGCTGCGGGCCGGCGACCCGGTGATGGCCACCACCACCACCGGCGCCTTCGCCGAGGCCTGCGCCGTGCCCGCCGAGCGGGTGCTGCCGCGGCCGGCCGGGCTCTCCGCCGACCTCGCCGCCGCCTCGCTCCTGACCTACGGCACCACCATGCACGCCCTGGCCGACCGCGGCCGGCTCCAGGCCGGCGAGACCTTGCTGGTGCTGGGCGCGGCCGGCGGCGTCGGCACCGCGGCGATCGAGATCGGCAAGCT
>JAJZTO010000098.1 GCA_021848865.1 Myxococcales bacterium | reverse complement strand
GGCTCCGGCGCGGGCGGCGGCGCCGCGGCGGCCGGCGCGGCCGGCCCGGGCCGGGCGAGCAGGGCACGAACCTCGTCGGCGAGCAGGCCCGGGTCCACCGGCCGGGCCACCGCCCGCCCGGGCCCGGCGGCGCCGCCGGCGCCGACGAGCAGGACGGGGAGCGCGCGGGTGGCCGCGTCCTCCGCCAGCCGGCGCGCGAAGGCGAGCCCCCCGCCGCCGTCGCAGTCGGCCGCCACGATCACCAGGTCGGGGAGCCCCTCGGCGAGCGCCGCGTCGGCGTCGGCGGCGCCGGTGGCGAGCCGCGCCTGGGCCCCGGCCCGCAGCAGGGCCCGCTTCACCGCCGCGATCTCGGCGATGTCGTCGTCCACGAGGAGTACGCGGTGGGTCACGCCGGCCGATGATGGATCGGGGCCACCGCCTCAGCAAGGATCGGCCACCTCGCCGCGAGGCCTCAGAGCAGCGCGTAGGGGTCCACGTCGAAGCGGACGGCGGCGCCGCCCGGCGGGCGGGCGGCGACCCGCTGCAGGGCGCCGTGGACGCGCCGCAGCGACGCCGGGTCGGGCCCCCGGAAGATCAGCTGCCACCGGCTCCGGCCCCGCAGCCGCTCCAGCGCCGCCGGCGCCGGCCCGAGCATGGCCACCCCCCGCCCCAGGGCCGGCCGCGCCGCGGCCGCCAGCGCCTCGGCGGTTCGCCGGGCTCCGGCCTCGGACCCCTCGATCCGCACCGCCAGCAGGCGCTGGAAGGGGGGCCAGGCGTGCTCGCGCCGCACCGCCAGCTCCAGCTCGGCGAAGCGGGCGTAGTCGTGCGTCGCGGCGCAGGCCACCGCCGGGGAGCCGGGGTTCCAGGTCTGGACCAGCACCCGCCCGCCCTCCGCGCCGCGCCCGGCCCGCCCCGCCACCTGGGTGAGGAGCTGGAAGGTCCGCTCGGCGGCGCGGAAGTCGGGGAGCGCCAGGGCGGTGTCGGCCACCACCACGCCGACCAGCGTCACCCCGGGGAAGTCGTGGCCCTTGGTGACCATCTGCGTCCCCACCAGCACGTCCACCTCCCGGCGGGCGAAGCGGGCCAGCAGCCCGGCCACGTCGCCGGCGGTGGTGACGGCGTCCCGGTCGAGCCGCTCCACCCGGGCGCCGGGCAGCAGCTTCCGCACCGCCGCCTCCACCTGCTCGGTGCCGACGCCAATGCCGGTGCGCGGGCCGCCGCAGGCCGGGCAGTCGTCGGTCATCCGCTCGGCCCGGCCGCAGTAGTGGCACAGCAGCAGCCCGCGCCGCTGGTGGAAGGTGAGGGAGACGGCGCAGGCCGGGCAGCGCGCCTCCTGGCCGCAGGCCTGGCACAGCACCAGCGTCTGGAAGCCGCGCCGGTTGAGGAAGAGGATGGCCTGCTGGCCCTGCGCCACCGTCCCGGCCAGCGCGTCGGACAGCGGCGGCGAGAGCAGGCCGAAGGCCGGGACGGTCCGGTGCAGCCGCGCCAGGTCCACCAGCTCGACCGTCGGCATGGGCCGGTCGTCGATGCGGCCCGGCAGGGAGAGGAGCCGGTAGCGGCCGCGGCGGGCGTTCTCCAGCGACTCCAGCGAGGGGGTGGCCGAGCCCAGCAGGCAGACCGCCCCGGCGCCGCGGGCCCGGACCACCGCCAGGTCCCGCGCCTGGTAGGGCGGTCCGTCCTCCTGCTTGAAGGAGGCGTCGTGCTCCTCGTCCACCACCACGATCGCCAGCTCCTGCACCGGGGCGAAGACGGCGCTGCGGACGCCGACGCAGATGCGCGCGTCGCCGCGCCGGAGCCGCAGCCACTCGGCGTGCCGCTCGGCGTCGGAGAGGCCCGAGTGCAGCAGGGCCACCTCGGCGCCGAAGCGCGCCCGGAAGCGGCCGGCCAGCTGCGGCGTCAGCGCGATCTCCGGCACCAGCACCAGCGCCCCGCCCCCTCCGGCCCGAACCCGGGCGATGGCCTGGAGGTAGACCTCGGTCTTGCCCGACCCGGTGACGCCGTGGAGCAGGAAGGTGGCGAAGCCGCCGGAGGCGGCCGACACGGCCTCCAGCGCCGCCCGCTGCGGCGCGGTGAGCGCCGGCGCCTCGGCCGCGCCGGGGAGCAGCCCGCCCTGGGCGACGCGGGCCTCGGTGTCGAGGCGCGCCAGCCCCTTGCGCACCAGCGCCGAGAGCGCCGCGCGCCCCCGGGGGAAGGCGGCGCGCAGCTCCTCCACCGGGATGCGCCCGCGCGCCAGCAGGTACTCGAGCAGCGCCTGCTGGGCCTTCGCCTTGCGGCCGAGCGCCGCGAGCCCCGCCGCGGCCCCGTCCGCCGCCGCGGCCCACTCCACCCCGCGCCGCGCCGGCGCCTCGGCGCCGCGCCGGGTGTTGAGGCCGGGGGGCAGCGCGGCGCGGTGCAGCTCGCCGGGCGGGCAGAGGTAGTAGTCCTCGGCCCACCGCAGGAGCTTCGTCAGCTCGGGGGTGAAGAGGGGAAAGGCGTCGAGGACGTCGGCGACGTCCCGGAGCTCCACCCCGGCGGGCGGCTCGACCGGGAAGCCGACCACGTAACCGGTGGCGCGCCGGCTGCGGCCGAAGGGAACGGCCACCCTGCGCCCGAGGGTGACCTCGGACGCCAGGCGGGCCGGTACGCGGTAGGTGAAGGTTCCCCGCACCGCCGCGGCGACGGCGACCTCGACGAGCACGGCGGCAGTCTAGCAGCCGCCCCGGCCGGCGCGGCCGCCCGCGGCGGGCCGGCTACTTCAGCGACTTGACGTGGGCGGCGACGGCCTTGAGCTGCTCGGGGGAGAGCCCCTTGATGGCCACCATCCGGGTGCCGGGCTTGCCCTCGGCGGCGACCTTGGCGATCTCCGCGGCGGAGAGCTTCGTGCCGGCCAGGCTCTTCACCTTGAGGGCCTTGCCCATGGGGGTCGCGCCCTTGCCGTCGGGTCCGTGGCAGGCGGCGCACTTGCTCTTGAAGAGCGCGGCGCCGTCCTCGGCGAAGGCGGTGCCCGACGCGGCGACGAGCAGCAGGGCGACGAGGATCTTCTTCATGGCGTGTGGTCCTTTCGGCGGGAAGGACGCCATTCTAGGCGCGGTATTCAACCTCCCAGGGGAAAATCGCCCGCGGGCGACGGGCGCTCCCGCGGGGCGGCCCTAGAAGAGCGAGTCCGGGACCTTGGGGTTGGCCACGGTCCGCTCGGTGGTGAAGCGCAGGCGCAGCTGCCCCCCGGCCCAGACCTCCACCGCCCGCGGGAACAGGTCGCCGCCGGTGGCCGAGCCCCAGTCCAGCAGCCGGACCTCCTGGCGGGCCCCGCCCAGCGTCGCCGCCAGCCGCAGCGGCTGGAAGGTCTGCTCGTCCACCCAGGCCAGCGGCCGCTCCTCCCGGGCCTTGCCGCCGAGGACGTAGGCGACGCGGGTCCCGTCGCGAGCCAGGCTCACCTCGTCCAGGGAGACGCCCAGCGCGCCGAGCGCCTGCACCCAGGGGCGCTCCGGCTCGGCGCCGCCGGGCCGCTCGCCCAGCAGGGCGCACAGCCCCTGCACCAGCGCCGCCGCCGCCGGCTGCCGCTCCAGGCCGCGGTTCCCGCCCAGGCGGGGGCCGCGGACCGCGGCGAAGGGGCGGTCGGCCGGGGCCGCGCCGGGAGGCAGGAGGTCGAGGCGGCAGCGCCCCGGGATCTTGAAGGTGAGGAGCGCCGGCGCGCTGGCGTCGCCGCCCGCCGCGGCGAGCCCGAGCTCGCCGGGGAGGCCGGCCGCGCCGCCGGGGAAGGTGAGGGTGCCCAGCACCTCCAGGGAGGCGACGGCCCGCTCCTCGCGCCGCTGCGAGAGGCGCTTCAGGATCGCCCGCCCGGGCAGCAGGTAGGCGGCGGCCGGCAGGGCCGCGAGCAGCGCCGCCGCGGCGGCCAGGGTGCGGCGCCTCACCGGGTCACCTCGGCGAGCCAGCGGCGCAGCGCCCCGGCGAGCTCCGGCCGCTTCAGCGCGTAGGCCACGTTGGCCTTCAGGAAGCCGAGCCGGTCGCCGGCGTCGTAGCGCTGCCCCTCGAAGCGGTAGCCGATGAGCCCCTCCTCCCGCGCCAGCACCGCCAGGGCGTCGGTGAGCTGGATCTCGCCGCCCACGCCCGGCGGCAGCGACTCGAGGATCTCGAAGACCCGCGGCGGGAGCACGTAGCGGCCGATCACCGCCAGCTGCGACGGGGGATCGCGCCTGGGCTTCTCCACCAGCCGCTCGATGCGCACCGTCCGGTCGTCGAGGGCGCGGCCGGCGGCGATGCCGTAGGCGGAGGTCTCGGCCAGCGGGACCTCCATCAGCGCGATGGTGCCGAGGCCGGTGCGGGCGTGGCAGTCGGCCAGCTGCTTGGCCGCGGGCACGGCGGCGTCGATGACGTCGTCGCCCAGCATCACCACGAAGGGCTCGTCGCCGACCAGGGCGCGGGCGCAGAGCACGGCGTGGCCCAGCCCCAGCGGCTCCTGCTGCCGGACCGTCACCACGTTGGCCATCTTGGCGATGGCCCGCATCTGGTCGCGCAGCTCCGTCTTGCCGGCCCGGGCGAGGTGCGCCTCCAGCTCCGGCGCGATGTCGAAGTGGTCGACGATCGAGTCCTTGCCGCGGGCGCAGACCAGGATGACGTCCCGGACCCCGGCGGCCACCGCCTCGGCCACGATGTACTGGATGGTCGGGATGTCGACGATGGGGAGCAGCTCCTTGGGCACCGCCTTGGTGGCGGGCAGGAACCGCGTCCCCAGGCCGGCGGCCGGGATCACCGCCTTGCGGATGGGCTGGGTGGGCATGCCGCCCGACTGTAGCGGCGGACGGAGCCGGCGGGAAGGGTCGCGGCGGCGCCGGGTCCATGCCGGCGGTGCCGGCGCCCGGACCGGGAGCGCGCGATCAGGGGCGCTCGCGCTGCTCCGCCTCCCGCTTGCAGTCGATGCACAGGGTGGTCACCGGCCGGGCCTTCAGGCGCGCCGGGGAGATGCGGCCGCCGCAGGTCTCGCAGAGGCCGTAGCGGCCGGCGTCGAGGCGGGCCAGCGCCTCCTCCACCTTGGCGATGAGCTTCCGGTCCCGGTCGCGCAGCCGCAGCGCCCGGTTGGTGTCGGTCTCGCGGCTGGCCCGATCGTTGGGATCGGGCAGCTCCCCGTCGTCCGGGGCCGACATCCGGTGCACCATCTCGGCCCCCTCGCCGAGGAGGCCGGCGAGCTGGGCCTCGAGCTTCGCGCGGATGCGGGCCAGTTCCTGCTTGCGCATGGGCGCCTCCGATCGCTGCCACCATGCTACGCAGATCGCGCCGAGGACTTCCACCCTTGCCCGGGAGACAGGGCGCGGTATCCTGCCGCCGTGCTCCGCGCGCCCCTCGCCCTGCTGCTGGCCGCGGTGGCGGGCGCCGCGGCCGCCGCCGATCCGCCGCTGCCGCCGACCTCCGCCGACCTGCTCGGGGCGCGGGCCCTGGCGCTGTCGGCCTACCGGGGGCTGGCCGGCGGGAACGACCTCATCCTGCTGAACCCGGCGGCGCTGGCGGCCCGGCGCCGCTACACCGTCGAGCTCCTGTACCTCCAGGAGAGGCTCGGCGGCTCGCGCGAGGCGCAGGTGGCGCAGGGATCGGTGGTGGACTCGGAGACCGCCGGGGCCACCGGCGGCTTCGCCTACACCCGCCTGCTGGAGGGGCCCACCACCGGCGGCCTCTACCACATGGCGCTGGCGGCGCCGGTGGGCGGCGGGCTCTACGCCGGGGCCACCGGCAAGTTCCTGGACCTGAGGACCGCCGCCGGCGAGCGCGCCCGCGCCGCCACCGTGGACGCCGGGCTCTTCTGGCAGGCCTCGAAGCTGGTGGCCTTCGGCGTGGCCGGGTACAACCTGGTGCCGGTGAACCACCCCGCCGAGGCGCCGCGGGGGCTGGGCGCCGGGATCTCCGTCGGCGACGAGCAGCGCTTCCACGTCGCCGCCGACTGGCGCACCGACTGGGACCGGCTCGGCCACCGCAGCGACACCTGGGCGGCGGGCGCGGAGGTCCTCCTCGGCGACCTCGTCCCGCTGCGGGCCGGCTTCGTGAAGGACGGGACGCGCGGTGCCCGCTTCTGGTCCGGGGGCCTGGGCCTGGTCACCACCGGCGGCCTGGCGCTCGACCTCTCCTACCGGCAGTCGCTCACCGACCCGGTGGACCGCACCTTCGGCGCCGCGCTGAAGCTCCAGCTCCTCCAGTAGGCGGAGGCCCGGCCCCCGCCGCGGGGTCGACGCACCCGATCCCGGCCCTCATGGCCGTGGCCGCGCGGATCGATCCATGCGTTTCGGCGCCGGGATCACGGCCTGGCGGCCGGCCGGGGACCAGCCCCGGCCCTGCCAAGCCGTAGGGGCGGGGCTTGTCCCCGCCCGAGGCTCGATCCACGTGATCACGGCCGTCAGGGGCCGCGCGGCAGCACCACCGGGGCGCCGGTGGCGCCGTTCTCGCCGCGCCACACCGGCACCCCCCAGACCTCGGACACCCGCTCGGCGGTGAGCACGTCGGCGGGCCGCCCCTCGGCCACCACCCGCCCGCGCGAGAGCACCACCAGCCGGTGGCAGGACTGGGCGGCCAGGTTCAGGTCGTGGAGCACCGCCACCACGCACAGGCCGGCGCGCGCCGCCTCGGCGGCCATGCGCATCGCCGCCACCTGGTGCGCCAGGTCGAGGAAGGCGGTGGGCTCGTCCAGCAGCAGCACCCGCGGCTCCTGGGCCAGGGCCCGGGCGAAGAAGACCCGGCGCCGCTCGCCGCCGGAGAGGGCGTCGAGCCGCCGGTCGGCGAAGGGCAGCAGGTCGCAGGCCTGGAGCGCCCCCTCCACCGCGCCCCGGTCGAAGCGGTCGGCGATGGCGAGGAGCCCCTGGCGCGGCGCGCGCCCCATCATCACCGCCTCGCGCACCGTGAAGGGCCAGTGGAGCTGCGGCTCCTGCGGGACCAGTGCGCAGACCCGGGCCACCTCCCGGCGCGGCGCCGCGTGGGGGTCGAGCCCCGCGAGCCGCACCGTCCCGGCGCGGGGCGCGAGCAGGCCGGCCACCAGCTTCAGCAGGGTGCTCTTCCCGGCGCCGTTCGGCCCGACCAGCCCCACCAGCTCGCCGGCGGCGGCGCCGAAGGCGACCGCCTCCAGGGCCGGCCGGCCGCCGTAGCCGAAGGAGGCGCCGCGCACCTCCACCAGCGTCCCGGCGGGGAGCGGCGGCGCGCTCACCGGCCCCCCGCCGCCGGGCGCGCGCCGAGCCGCAGCAGCGTCCGGCCGTTCCGGTGGTAGACGCGCTCCAGCACCTCGCGGGGCAGGCCCAGGCCCTCGACCGCCGGCTGGCCGGGCGTGGGGCCCGGGATGGCCGGATCCCGGGTCTCCAGGATGCGGTAGAGGCCGAGGTAGAAGCGGCGCAGGTCGGCCTCCTCCTCCACCGGCGGCCCCTCCCCGAGGAGGAGCTCGTGCCAGGGTGGCCGGTCCTGGTAGCGGATCCCGGTCCCGAAGAGGATCCGGCCGGAGTGGCGCAGGAGCAGGGCGCGCGCCGCCTCGCCCTGGCTCGCCAGGCGCGGCAGGGCGCCGCCCAGCGACAGCCGGAGGTTCGGCAGCCGGTCCAGCGCCGCGCCCGCCGCCGCGGCGTCCCCGGCCAGGCCGCCGAAGCCGAGGCCGAGCACGGCGAGGCGCGGGCGGGCCCCGGCCAGGGCCGCCGCCCCGTCGGCGAGCGCCACCGGCAGCCCCAGCCGCTCGCAGGCGGCCCAGAGCGGCGCGGGCAGCTCGCCGGCCGCCGGCCCGTCCGGCAGGAGCGCCAGCCCCACCGCCCCCGCGGCCCGCCCGGCCCCGAGGCGCGCCACCTCGCGCCCCGTCCACTCCGGGCCGCAGCAGCCGGCGGGATCGAGGTTCATGAAGACCGCGACCCGGCCCGGGAAGGGAGCGGCGGCGGCGAGCTGCGCCTCCAGGCCGCCCCCGGAGAAGCCGCCGGAGAGGTTCGCCACCGCGCCGATGCCGAAGCGCCGCGAGAGCCGCACCGCGTACGCCACCACCCCGGGCGTGAGCCGCTCCTCCACGTCGACGCGCGGCAGGCCCAGGGCGCGGAACGGGCTCTCGGGGAGCCTCGCCAGCTCGGGGCGCCAGCGCGCCACCCCGGCGGCGGCGAGCAGCGCGGCCGCCAGCGCGGCGGCGGCCACCGCGAGGATGCGGCCCCAGGCCGCGGCGACGGGCGAGGCGGGACGCGCCATCAGGCCGGCCTCTCCTGGCGCCGCAGCAGCCAGAGGAAGAGCGGGCCGCCGGCGAAGGCGGTGAGGGCGCCCACCGGGGGCTCGGTGCCGAGCGGCAGGAAGGCGACGCGGGCGGCGGCGTCGGCCAGCACCAGGAAGGCGCCGCCGAAGAGGGCCGAGGCCGGGACCAGGATGCGGTGGTCGGGGCCGAGGACGCGCCGGACCGCGTGCGGGACGATGAGCCCCACGAAGCCGACGATGCCCGACAGCGCCACCGCCGCGCCGGTGGCGGCGCTGGCGGCGAGCAGCACCAGCGCCCGCACCCGCGGGACCTCCACCCCCAGGGAGGCGGCCTCGTCGTCGCCGAGGGCCAGCAGGTTAAGGCGGCCCGAGAGGGCGACCAGCGCCCCGGTGGACAGGGCCACCGCCGCCGCCCCCACCGCCAGGGCGCCCGCCGGCTCGTAGCCGATGGTCCCCATCAGCCAGTAGAGCAGCCGCGCCCCCTGCTCCGGCGGGAGCATGACCTTGATGACGGTGATCACCGCGGCGGCGAAGGAGT
>JAJZTO010000097.1 GCA_021848865.1 Myxococcales bacterium | reverse complement strand
CCTCGCCGCCCCGCGCCCCCCGGCCCGGGTCGAGTACCGGCGGCCGGTGGCGGCGGTCCACCGGCGTGGTATCTAGCGGCCTGGAAGCCGTGTCGGGGCGCTAGCTCAATGGTAGAGCAGCGGCCTTTTAAGCCGTTGGCTCCGGGTTCGAGTCCCGGGCGCCCCACTTCACGGCTGCTCGACCGCCTTCGTGCACCCCTTGCCCGCGGGGAGGTCGATGCTCGCCTTTGTCCCGCCGCGCCAGGGTCACCCGGGCCGACCCGACCCTCGGGTTCGTGCCGTTCGGGGTCATTGACATCTACGACGCACGTCGTAGATTGTCGACATGGGACCTTCCGTGCCGTCCTCGGTCGGGAATCTCGAGTACGCCGTGCTGGTGGACCTCTGGAAGCGAGGGGCCGGCTCTGCTCGCCAGATCTACGAGCAGGTCGGAAGGCCGTCGGGACTCGTCTACACGACGGTGGCGAAGGTGCTCGATCGGCTGCACGCGAAGAACCTGGTCGACCGGGAGCGGGCGGGGAAGGCCTTCATCTATCGCCCGGCAGTGAGGCGCGAGACCTTGGAGCGGGCGCGGGCACGACAGATCCTCGACCGCCTCCTCGGAACCGAGGCCCAGCCGGCCATCGCGACGCTCGTCGACGCCATGGAGTCGAAGAACCCGGAACTGCTCGACGAGTTGGCGCGTGCGGTGGAAGCGCGCAGGAGATCGCGCCGTGGAACGTGAGGCGCTTCTCGCCACCTTGGCCTTCCTCTCGTGCGGGACCGCCCTGGTGCTCCTCGGAATCCTGCCCGCGCCGGCTGCGGAGCTTGCGGGACGCGCGCGCGAGCCGGCGTGCTGGGCCCGGCTCTGGTGGCCATTGGTTCCCGCGGCGATCGGCCTGGCGTTCTTGCTGGGTTGGGCCCTGCAGGAGCCCGATCCCGCGGACGAGTTCCTGCACCCCACCATCCTCGTCGCCGCCGCTCCGGTGGCGGTTGTCTGGGTGCGCGCCATCGTGCGCGCCGTTCGCGCCCTCCTCTTACGCCCGGAGCTTCCGGCGAGCACGAGCGGCTTGCTCCGCCCCCGCGTGACCGTCTCGCCCCGTCTGGCGGCCGCGCTCGACGACGAGGCGCTTCGCGCGGCCATCGAGCACGAGACCGCTCACGCTCGCCACCGCGATCCCCTGCGAATCTGGCTCGGGCAGGTGATCACCGACCTGCAGTGGCCCTTTCCCGGTGCGCGCGCTCGTTTTCGGGCCTGGCTCGACGCGCTCGAAACCGCGCGGGACGACGAAGCGCGGGGACGGGGCGTCGATGGCGCCGCCCTCGCCGCAGCGGTTCTCGCCGCCGCGAGGCTCACCTCGGCCAGCATCGGGAAGGCCGCCCCGATCGCTCTCACGGGGGATGGTCGCGCATTGGAGTCGCGGATCGACAAGCTTCTCCACTCGCTCCCCGCGGTCCCCGTTCCGCGGGCCACGGCGCGCCTTTCCCTGGTGCTGGTCCCGCTCATCCTCTTCGCCGCGGCGGCGGCCGGCGTCCTCTTCGGCGAAGGAGTGGTCCGGGCGATCCCCGGGGTGGGTTGGTGAGGTTCTCACCGTGCTCCGGCAGCCGATCAGATGGTGGGCCTCGGTGGCCATGGCCTGCGCCGCCTCGCTGCCGGTCACTCCGTTGGCCCAGCCGCCGCTCACCCTTGCCGCCGCACAGGCCGAAGCCCGCGCCCACGCACCGGAGGCTGGTGAGCTAGACGCCCGGCTGCGCGCCGCATCGGCCATCGCCGGTGACGCGCTCCGCGCGCTTCGAACCGATCCGGTCCTCACGGGTCGCTACGGAAGCGCTCCGCCGGGCGACGCGGCGGGACGGAGTTGGGGCGTGGGGCTCTCCTGGAGCCTGGACCTCTCCGGCTCATGGACGCTCCGGGGCGCATCCGCCGACGCGGCGCTGCGGCAGGCCACCCGGCAGCGTGAGGACGGCCTCCGCGCGCTCGACGAGGCCGTGGCCGTCTCCGTGGCCGACCTGGCCTTCGCACAGCGCCAGGTGAACCGCTCCGAGCACATCGCCGCGCTGCTGGATGTCGCGGCAGATGCGGCGCAGCGACTTCTCGGAGCAGGGCAAGGAAGCCAGTTGGACGTCGACGCCGCCGACCTCGACCTGACTGCCGCTCGGGCATCTCTCGCGCAGGCGCGCGGAGCCCGCGAGCGTGCGCGCGCTCGCCTGTCCCGCCTGCTGGGACGCGACGCCGACGCGGGGATCGTCGTGGACGACCAGGCGGATCCGGGAGACGTGCCTTCGCCAGAGCAGCTGTCGCGCCTCGTCGACGGCGACCCTCGCGTGCGCGCCGCCGTCGCCGCGGTCGAGGCGGCGCGGCTCGACCTGGCGATGAACGAGCGCCTGCTCTGGCCGACGCCGACGTTCGGGGTCGGCGTCGAATCCCTCGGGCGGGAGATCCCGGCCGCGGCGTTCACGGGCGCCCCTCCTGGTCTACGGGCCCGCTGGACCGACCGGGAGTTGGTGGCGACCCTCAGCCTTCCCTTGCCCTTGTTCGACCGACGTCGCGAGCAGCGCCTCCGCGCGCGAGCGCACACCTGGCGGGCGGATGCGCGCCTCGCGACCTCCCGGGCAGACGTCCTGGTCGAGCTCACGCAGGCCCTGGTCGACCTGCGGTCCTCGGCCGAGGCGTACCGTGTCGTGTCCAGCTCCGAGACCGCGCTCGATCGAGACTACCGTCTCGTCGACCGAGCGCTCAGGGCGGGCGCGATCGACACGGTCACGCGCACCCAGACGATCCGGCGCCTGGTCGAGGCCGGCGCGCGTCTTGACGCGGCCGCTCGCGATCTTCGCGTCGCCAGGGCGCGCTGGGTGCGCCGGGCGGGTGGCCCCGGGGAACCGCACCATGAGTGAGGCGCTCGCGTGACCGGGGCGTCGCATGGGGGTGGACCAGCGCTCGTCCGGTGCCGGGACGTTCGCAAGGAATATGGCGTCGGGGAGGCGCGGATCATGGCGCTCCGAGGGGCAGACCTCGACGTCTTCGAGGGCGAGCTCCTCATGATCGTGGGCCCCTCCGGCTCGGGCAAGACCACGCTGGTCTCGGTGATCACTGCGATCCTCGCGCAGGATTCCGGGCGATGCGAGGTCTTCGGCCGGGACCTGTCGCAGATGACCCAGAGGGAACGCGCCCGGTTTCGCGCTTCGTCGATCGGGTTCGTCTTCCAGATGTTCCACCTCCTGCCGGCCCTGACCTCGACGGAGAACGTCGCCGTGCCTCTCCTCATCGGCGGTGTGCCTCGCCGGGAAGCGGAGTCGCGGGCGGTGCGCGCCCTGGAGCAGGTCGGGCTCGCGGCGCGCGCCGAGTCGCTCCCGCCCCAGTTGAGCGGCGGAGAGCAGCAGCGCGTCGCCATTGCTCGAGCCCTGATTCACGAGCCCGGCCTCCTGGTCTGCGATGAGCCCACCAGCGCCCTCGACCACGCAACGGGCCAGGGCATCCTCGAGACGCTCCAGGACGTGGCGAAGAGGCCCAACCGGGCCGTCATCGTCGTCACGCACGACTCGCGCATCTACTCGTTCGCGGACCGGATCGCCCGGATGGACGACGGGCGGATCCTCGACATCGTATCCGGAGAGGACAGGGCCAACCTGCGATGAAGCGCCTCCTTCCCATCCTCGCGGGCCTCGGCGTCGCGATCGCGATCGCGGTTGTCCTCCTCGACCACCGCCCCCCCTCGACGGCGGCCCCCCTCATCCCGGCGCCGCGGTCCCCCTTCGCGTCCTTCGTCGCGGGAGCGGGGATCCTCGAGCCGAGTACGTGGAATATCGCGGTTGCCGCGCCGGTGCCGGGCATCGTCTCGGACGTCCCCGTGACCGCGAACGATCGCGTGAAGGCGGGCGACGTCCTGTTCAAGCTCGACGATCGCGACCTCCAGGCGCGCCTCGCCACGGCGATCGCCGCCGTCAGGTCCGCGCAGGCGGTGGAGCGGAAGGCCCGGCACCACCTGGAGGTCGCCGAGAGGCTCCAGGGCACCGCGATCATCAGCGAGGACGAGATGGCGCGGCGTCGCGATGACGCGGCCATCGCCGCGGCGGCCGTCGCGGTCGCGAAGGCGCACGAGAACGAGATCCGCACCGACATCGAGCGCCGAACCGTCCGGGCCCCCGTCGCCGGCCGCGTCCTGAAGGTGAACGTTCGGAAGGGAGAGCTCGACCTGGCGAATGGCTCCGCGGCGCCACCGGTCCTCCTGGGCGACGACGACAAGCTGTACGTGCGGGTGGACGTCGACGAGAACGACGCATGGCGCGTGCGGCCCGGCGCGACGGCGACGGCCTTCGTCCGCGGCGTGCCCACCGTGGAGATCCCGCTGGAGTTCGTGCGGATCGAGCCGTACGTAACCCCCAAGACCTCCTTCACGGGGCTGGGAACGGAAAGGACCGACGTTCGCGTCCTCCAGGTCATTTACGGATTCGCGCGTGGCTCCCGCCCCGTCTACGACGGACAGCAGGTGGACGTCTTCATCGAGGCCCCTCCCGTGGGCTCTGGGGCCGAGTAAGTGCTTCGCGTCGCCGTCAAGATGCTCGCCGGGGCCCGCGGGAAGTTCGCCGGGCTCCTCTTCGGGATCGCCTTCGCGTCCTTCCTGGTCACCTTCGCCGCCTCGTACCTCGCCGGGTTCCTCACGCGCGGCTTCGCCCTCCTCTCGGAGAATCCCGAGGCGAAGATCTGGGTGATGGACCCGACGGTGACCTCGGCCGACCTGACGACGAACCTGGCAGACTGGGCCCTGCCGCGAGTGCGCAGCGTGCCAGGGGTCCGCTTCGCGACACCGCTGGCCCTGGGAAGCGCCACGGTGCGCTTTCCGAACGGCACCTTCCAGTCGTTCCAGATCGTCGGCGTGGACGACGCAACGCTGGCCGGGGCGCCGGCCGCCGGGGCCGCCGGTGGTGCGCTCGTCTTGCGATCACCAGACGCGGTGATCGTCGCGAGTGGCGGAACGAGCGGGAAGCTCCAGACGCCGCTCCGAGAAGCGGATCGGTGGCCCCATGACGGACCGCACCTGGGCGTCCCGACCCGCAGGCTGGCGCGGGGAGACGTGCTGCAGGTCAACGACCGGCGGGTCGTCGTCCAGGGGGTCGCAGCGGCGCTGCCGCGGTTCCCGCCCCGGCCGCTGCTCTACACGACGCTCTCGAACGCCCGGCGGATTCTCCTTCCCGAACGCCATCGAGTCACCTTCGTGCTCGTCTCGGTCGCCCCCGGCACGGAAGCAGCGCCGGTGGCTCGACGCATCGAGGCCCAGACGGGATTGCGCGCGCGAACGGAGGCCGAGTTCAAGGCGGACACGGTCCGCTGGTACCTGAGGACTTCCGAGGACGTCGGCGACATGACCGCGATGCTCATGCTTGCGATGCTGGTCGGTTCCGGCGTGACGGGCATCATGCTGTACCTCTTCACGAGCGAGCACCTGAAGCAATACGCAGTCCTGAAGGCCATGGGCGCCAGCCCTGCGATGCTGCTCTCCATGCTCTTCACCCAGGTCGGGCTGTGCGCTCTCCTCGGAACCGGCCTCGGAGTCGGCTCCTGCGGGATCGTCGGTGAACTGGCCGCCGCGCTCTACCAGTACCCGTTCAGGATGATGTGGTTCACGCCGCTGGTGGGCCTCGTCGCCGTCGTCATCATCAGCATCGTGGCAGCGCTCTTCAGCATCAGGCCCGTGCTCAAGCTGGAGCCGGCGACCGTCTTCGTCGGACGGTGACGCTCGGACGGGCGGACGCACCCGTCAGTCGCCTGGCCATCGCCGGGTCGCGGACCTCCTCCCATCAGGCGCTGCCCGGCCGGGCCGCACCTGATGGGGCGAGCCGCCATTTTCCGTGACCGCGACCCCTCCCCCGCGTCATGGGAGCGCCGCAGGTCCCGCCTCACGCGGGACGGCCGGCGCCGCGGCGCCGTCGTCCGCGGCGCGGGAGGTCCGCCATGTGCCTTCGCATCGTCACGCTCGGCGCCTCGGCCGCGCTCCTCGGCGCCTGCGGCGGCGGCAAGAACTCGACGACCGGCGGCTCGACCGGCCCGCCCGGCTAATACCTCAGCATCACCGGCAGCGGCGCCGGCGCGCTGGGGCTGGACCTCACGGCCGGGTGGGAGGCCTCGCTCGGGCCCGCCCTGCTGTCCCCCTACGCCGGCGCCGGGCTGACCCGGCTCTCGGGGGACTTCCGGGTGATGAGCGACGGGGCCCGGCTCGAGAGCCGCTACACCGCGGCGGCGTTCCACGCCGGGCTGCGCGCCCTGCTCTTCCGGCACGCCGAGGGGGTCGCGGAGTGGGACCTCTACCCCGGCCGCCTGGTCCACCCGCGCTTCCGGATCTCCTGGGTGATGGAGCTGGGGACCGGAGCCGGATCCTGACGGCGCCGCGCCGGCTTTCCCGTCGACTTCCGCCCCGCGACCGTGTTTTCCTCGGCCATGGCCTCGACGCGCAACGCGTACATCGCCGGGCAGCGGGAACGGCACGGCCGCAAGGCCGTCGCCGTGCTCCCCATCCACTACCCCAAGGAGCTCCTCACCGCGCTCGACCTCCTGGCGGTGGAGCTGTGGGGCCCGCCGGGGCCGCCGCGCGGCGCCGAGGCCGGGCGGCTGCAGAGCTACGTCTGCTCGCTGGCCCGCAACGCCCTCGCCTTCCTCGCCTCGGGCGGGGCCGACGCCGTGGACGGCGTCCTCTTCCCCCACACCTGCGACTCGATCCAGGGGCTGGCGACGCTGGCCACCGACTTCGGCGGCTGGGGGAAGCCCGCCTTCACCTTCCTCCACCCCAAGGGGCCGGCCCGCGACAGCTCGCGCCGCTTCCTCGTCGCCGAGCTGCGGGCGCTGGCCACGGCGCTCGAGTCCCTGGCCGGGCGGCCGCTCGACCCGGCGCGCCTCTCGGCCGCGCTGGCGCTGCACCGCGAGATCGACGGGCGGCGCGCCGCCCTGCTCGACGCCCGGCCGCGGCTCGCCGTGGGCGACGCCGAGCTCTACGCGCTGCTGCGGCGCGGGGAGTGGCTCTGGCCGGAGGACCACCTCGCCGAGCTGCGCGAGGCCCAGGCCCGCCTGCTCCCCGGGCCGCTCCGGCCCGGCGTGCCCTTGCTGGTCTCGGGCTACGTGCCCGAGCCGCCCGGCCTGTTCCGGGTCCTGGAGGAGGCCGGCGCCTACGTGGCGGCCGACGACTACGCCGCCGTGGGGCGGCGGGTGGTGCGGGACGGCGGCGCGCTCGACGACCCCTGGCTGGCGCTGGCCGAGCGGGCCTGGGCCGCGCCCCCCTGCTCCACCCGCGCCGCCGACCAGTCCGTCCGGATGCGCCACCTCGCGGCGCTGGCGGAGCGCGCCGGCGCCAAGGGCGTCCTCGTCCACGTGCTCAAGTTCTGCGAGCCGGAGCTGTTCGACGTCCCGGCCATCCGCCGGACCTTCGAGGCCAGGGGGCTCCCGGTGCTCTTCCTCGAGGGGGAGCTGGAGGCCGAGCTCTCGGGCCAGGCCGTCACCCGCGTAGAGGCCTTCGTGGAGATGCTCGCGGCCGGGAGGGCGGCGTGATCTGGCGGCGGGTCCAGTACCAGGCGGCGGGCCGGGTGGTGGGGCCGGTGATCGCCTCGCTCGACGCCTGGCGGCGCCGGCGCGGCCGCCGCGGGCGCGCGCCGCGCGGCGGCCCCTTCGGCCCGCCGCTGGAGTCGGTGGCGAAGCTCAAGGAGCTGATGACCGTCCACTACACCCAGGGGCGGTACGCCGACGGCGCGGTCCCGGTGGCCTGGGTGACCAGCGGCTTCCCGGTGGAGGTGCTGCGGCCGCTCGGCTTCCACACCGTCTACCCGGAGAACCACGCCGCCATGTGCGGCGTGCAGCGGCTGGTCCCGGCCCTCTCCGACGCCGTCGAGGCCCAGGGCTACTCGCGCGACCTGTGCAGCTACGTCCGCACCGACCTGGGGAGCGTGGTCACCGGCCGCACGCCGGTGGGGCGGCTGCCCCGCCCCGACCTGCTCGCCTGCTGCACCAACATCTGCCAGACGGTGCTCTACTGGTACCGCGCCCTGGCGGCCCACTTCGGGGTGCCGCTGGTCCTGGTGGACACGCCCTACGTCTACGGCCCCGAGGCGAAGCCCCACCACCTCGCCTACGTCCGCGACCAGCTCGAGGAGCTGGTGCGGGTCGCCGAGAAGGTGTCGGGGCGCCGCGCCGAGCCCGAGGCCATGGCCGAGGTGGCGCGCCTGGCCAAGGAGGGCACCGACCTCTGGGCCGAGTGCCTGGCCACGGGCCGGGAGCGCCCCGCCCCCTGGACCGGCATCGACGGCTTCTTCCACATGGCGCCCATCGTGGCGCTGCGCGGCACCGAGGAGTGCAACGCGTACTACCGGCTGCTGCGCGACGAGCTGAAGGACCGGGTGCGGCGCGGCGTCGGCGGCCTCCGCGAGGAGCGCCACCGGCTGCTCTGGGACAACCTGCCCATCTGGTTCGCGGTGCGCGAGGTGGCGACGCTGCTGGCCGAGCGCGGCTTCAACTTCGTGTGCACCAGCTACACCAACGCCTGGGCCGAGGCCGGGAGCCGCATCGACCCGGCCGACCTCATCGGCTCGGCGGCCGACTCCTACACCCACATCATCCTGAACCAGGACCTGCCGAACCGCCTCGGCATCCTGCGCCGCCTGGCGAGGGACTACCGGGTGGACGGCGCGGTGCTGCACAGCGACCGGTCGTGCAAGCCCTACTCCATCGGCCAGGTGGACCTGCGCGACCGGCTCGCGGCGGAGCTGGGCATCCGGGTGCTGCTGCTCGAGGCCGACCACT
>JAJZTO010000096.1 GCA_021848865.1 Myxococcales bacterium | reverse complement strand
GAGCGCATCGAGGCGGTGCTCCACCTCGCCGCCGAGAGCCACGTGGACCGCTCCATCCTCTCCGCGGCGGTCTTCATCGAGACCAACGTGCGGGGCACCCAGGTGCTGCTGGAGGCGGCCCGGGAGGCGGGGGTGGGCCGCTTCGTCCACGTCTCCACCGACGAGGTCTACGGCTCGCTCGGGCCGGAGGGGCTCTTCACCGAGGAGACGCCGCTCGACCCCTCCTCGCCCTACTCGGCCTCCAAGGCGGGGAGCGACCTGCTGGCGCTGGCCTACGCCCGGACCTTCGGGCTGCCGGTGGTGGTGACCCGCTGCTCCAACAACTACGGGCCCTACCAGTTCCCGGAGAAGCTCATCCCGCTGATGATCGCCAACGCGCTGCGGGACCAGCCGCTGCCGGTCTACGGCGACGGGCTGAACGTGCGCGACTGGATCCACGTGGAGGACCACTGCCGCGGGCTGCTGGCGGCGCTGGAGCGGGGCCGGGCCGGCGAGGTCTACAACTTCGGGGCGGCCAGCGAGCGGCGCAACCTCGACATCGTCCGGCAGGTGCTGGAGCGCCTGGGCAAGCCGGAGAGCCTCATCCGCTTCGTCGCCGACCGCCCGGGCCACGACCGGCGCTACGCCATCGACGCCGCCAAGGCGCGGCGCGAGCTCTCCTGGGCGCCGGCGCGGCGCTTCGAGGAGGCGCTGGCGGAGACGGTGCGCTGGTACGTGGAGCACCGGTCCTGGTGGGAACGCATCCTCTCGGGCGCGTACCGCGCCTACTACGACCGGCAGTACGGAGGGCGGTAGTGCGCGTCGCGGTCACCGGCGCCAACGGCCTCCTGGGCGGCGAGGCGGTGGCCCGGCTCGGCGGACGGCACGAGGTCCTGGCGCTGGGGCGGGGCGCCTGCCGGTTGCCGCCCGGCCCGCACCGCTGGGCGGAGGTGGACCTGGGGGACGGCCGCTCGGCCGGCGAGGCGCTGCGGGCCTTCCGGGCCGAGGCGGTGCTGCACGCCGGGGCCCTCACCGACGTGGACGGCTGCGAGCGCGACCCCGACGCCGCCTGGCGGGTCAACGTGGGCGGGACCGAGCAGGTGGCCAGGGCCTGCCGCGACCTGGGGGCGCGGCTGGTGGCGGTCTCCACCGACTACGTCTTCGACGGCGAGGCCGGGCCCTACCGCGAGGAGGACCTCCCCAACCCCCGGGGCGCCTACGCCCGCACCAAGCGGTGCGGCGAGGAGGCGGCGCTGCTGCTGGCCCCGGGCTGCGCCGTGGCCCGGGTGGCGGTGGTGTTCAGCGGCCGGCCCGGCGCCAAGCCCACCTTCGCCACCCAGGTCGTGGAGAAGCTCTCCCGCGGCGAGGCGGTGCGGGCCTTCGCCGACCAGGTGGTGTCGCCGACGCTGGCGGCGAGCGGCGCCGCGATGTGCCTGGAGCTGCTGCTGGAGAGCGACTACCGCGGCGTCCTGCACGCCAGCGGGGCCACGGCGCTCGACCGGGTGGACTTCGCCCGGCGGGTGGCCCGCCGCTTCGGCCTGTCGGGCGAGATCGTCGGGGTGGCGACGGCCGAGGCCCGGCTGCCGGCGCCGCGCCCGCTGCGGGCGGGGCTCCGCGTCGACCGGGCCGCCGGCCTGCTGCGGGAGAAGCCGCTCCCGGTGGACGAGGCCATCGACCGGTTCCACGCCGAGTGGCAGGGGCGGGCGCCGTGACCGGGACCGGGACGCGCCTGGACCTTCCCGGCGCCGCCGCGCTGCTGCGGGCCGGCGGCATCGTGGCCTACGCCACCGAGACCTTCTACGGGTTGGGGGCGCTCTGGAACCGGGAGGACGCGCTGCGCCGCCTCGCCGGCGCCAAGGCGCGCCCGGCGGGGAAGCCGCTGCCGCTCGTCGCCGCCGACCGGGAGCAGGTGGCGGAGGTGGCCGCCGGCCTGGAGGGCCTGGCCGAGCGGCTGGCCTCCCGCTTCTGGCCCGGGCCCCTCACCCTGGTGCTGCCGGCGGCGCCGGGGCTCTCCCCGGCCATCACCGCCGGGACCGGCACGGTGGGGATCCGCATCCCCGGCTGGGCGCCGGCCCGGGCCCTGGCCTCCGCCGCCGGCGGCGCCCTGGTCTCCACCTCGGCCAACCTCTCCGGCGGGCCGCCTCCGGTCGCGGCCGGGGATCTCGAGCCGGAGCTGCTCTCCCGGATCGACGGGGTGCTGGACACCGGCCCGGCCCCCGGCGGGCGGCCCAGCACCGTGGTCCGGATCGGCCCGGAAGGGCCCGAGCTGGTGCGCGCCGGGGCCGTGGCGTGGGAGGCGGTGCGGGCCGCGGTGCGCTGACGGCTTGCGCCCCAACGGCCCGTGATCTAGCGTCCGTCCCCCATGCCCGCGCTGCTCCCGTTTCGAGCCGTCCGGTACGCCGCGGCGCGCCCCCCGACGCTCTCGCCGCTCATCTCCCCGCCCTACGACGTCATCTCCGCGGCCCAGCGGGAGGATTACGCGGCCCGGAGCCCCCACAACGTCGTCCACGTCATCCTCGAGCCGGAGCGGCCCGGGGACGGGCCCGGGGACGACCGCTACGCCCGGGCGGCCCGGAGCTGGGAGGCCTGGCAGGCGGAGGGGGTGGTGCGCCAGGACCCGCGCCCGGCGGTGTACGGCCTGGAGCAGACCTTCACCGGCCCGGACGGGCGGCCCTGCGTGCGCTACGGGGCGGTGGCCGCGGTCCGGCTGCACGCCTACGCCGAGGGCATCATCCTGCCGCACGAGAAGACGCTGGCCGCGCCGCGTCTCGACCGCCTGGAGCTGGTGAAGCGGGTCCGGGCCAACCTCTCCCCGGTCTTCGGCCTCTTCGAGGACCCGCGGCGCGACGGCTTCCAGGCCATCCAGGCCCTGGCCCAGGGCGAGCCGGTCGCCGAGGCCGACTCCGACGACGGCGTCCACCACCGGCTCTGGCGGGTCGAGGACGCGGCCCTGGTGGCCCGGCTCCAGGCGGTGATGCTCCCCCGCAAGGTGTTCATCGCCGACGGCCACCACCGCTACGAGTCGGGCCTCGCCTACCGGGACCAGGTGGATCGGGAGCGGCCCGGCCTGCCGGAGGGGTCCGGCCACCGCTACATGCTGATGGCGCTCACCTCCATGGCCGACCCCGGCCTGTGCATCTACCCGACCCACCGGCTGCTCCTCGGGCTCGCGGGGTTCCAGCTCGGGGCCTTCCTGGAGCGCCTGGGGCGCTACTTCGACGTGCGCACCCTCGACGAGGACCTGGCGCGGCCCGCCGGGCGCGCCTGGGCCATCAGCAAGCTGGCCGAGCACTCGGGCAAGTCCACCACCTTCCTCCTGGTCACCGGGCAGGACCGGCGCGGGCGCATCCTGACGCTCCGGGACGACGCCGACTTCACCGGCGTGCCGCTCCCCGCGAGCCAGTCCCTGCGGGACCTGGACGTCACCGCGCTCCACGCCATCGTGCTGCAGCACCTGCTGGGCATCTCCCCCGAGGCCCAGGAGCGCCAGGAGAACCTGCGCTACGAGATGGACGCCGGCGCCGCGGTGAACCGGGTGCTGGCGGGGGAGTTCCCGCTCGGCTTCCTGGTGAACCCCACCCCCATGTGGCAGGTGCAGGCGGTGGCGGAGGGGGACGAGACCATGCCGCAGAAGAGCACCTACTTCTTCCCCAAGCTGGCCAGCGGCCTGGTGATGAGGAAGATCGCCGACCTGCTGGAGTAGGATCCCCCCCATGGCCTTCCCCGTCGACCGCCCCCGCCGCCTGCGCCGCACCGAGGCGCTGCGCAGCCTCGTCCGCGAGACCACCCTCGCCCCCGACGACCTGGTCTGGCCGCTCTTCGTGGTCCCGGGCACGCGGGTGCGCAACCCGGTGGCCTCGATGCCCGGCGTGTTCCAGCTCTCGGTGGACGAGCTGGTGGCCGAGGCCCAGGCCGCCTTCGAGTGCGGGGTCCGCGCGGTGATCCTCTTCGGCATCCCGGCGCACAAGGACGCGACCGGCAGCTCGGCCTGGGACGAGGAGGAGGTGGTCCCGCGGGCCATCCGGGCGCTGAAGGCCCGGGTCCCGGGGCTGGTGGTGATGACCGACGTCTGCCTCTGCGAGTACACCGACCACGGCCACTGTGGCGTGCTCCGCCCGCCCACCGCCGGCGGCCCGGGGCAGGACCTCACCGTGGACAACGACCTCACCCTGCCGCTGCTGGGCAAGGAGGCGGTGGCCCACGCCCGCGCCGGCGCCGACCTGGTCGCCCCCTCCGACATGATGGACGGCCGGGTGGCCGCCATCCGCGAGGCGCTGGACATCGCCGGCTTCCCGGACGTGCCCATCCTCTCCTACGCCGCCAAGTTCGCCGGGGCGTTCTACGGGCCGTTCCGCGACGCCGCCGAGAGCGCACCGCGCGAGGGGGCGGGCATCCCCAAGGACCGCAAGGGCTACCAGATGGACCCGGCCAACGCCCGGGAGGCGCTCCGCGAGGTGGCGCTGGACGTGGGCGAGGGCGCCGACATGCTGATGGTGAAGCCGGCGGTGCCCTACCTGGACATCGTCCGGATGGTGAAGGAGCGCTTCGACCTGCCGGTGGCCGCCTACCACGTGTCGGGGGAGTACGCGATGATCAAGGCCGCCGCCGCGCGCGGCTGGATCGACGAGACCCGGGTGATGCTGGAGACGATGCTCTGCTGCCGGCGCGCCGGGGCCGACCTGGTGCTCACCTACTACGCCAAGGAGGCGGCGTCGGCGCTCACCGGGGTGCGCCGCTAGCCGGCCATGCGCGACGCCAGGCCCGAGGGCTCCCCGTACCCCAAGGCCGACCTGACCCTGCGCGGCCTGGCGCGGGCCTTCGACCTGGCGCTCGCCTTCGCGGTGGCCGGGCTGGCCGGGGCGGCCGGCCCGTTCCTGGCCTTCCTCTACCTCATGGTGGCCGACGGCCTGCACCACGGCCAGTCGCTGGGGAAGCGCGTCTTCGGCGTCCGGATCATGGTGCTGCCGCGCGGCGCCACCCGGGGGCGGCCCGGCGGCTACCGCGAGTCGATGCTGCGCAACCTGCCCTTCGCGCTGGTGGCGCTGTTCTACTCGGTGCCGGTGCTCTGGCTGGTGCTCTTCCTCGCCGGGGTGCCCATCGTCGCCTTCGAGTCCTGGATGGTCTGGAGCGACCGCCTCGGCATCCGCATCGGCGACATCTTCGCCGACACCCAGGTGGTGGACGCCAAGGTGGTGTCGCGCGTCGAGGTCACGGCGGCCGGGCCCGAGCTGCGGCCGGTGGCGCCCCACGGCCCGGCGGCGGCCCACCGCGGCGCCCGCGCCGCGGCCTGAGGGGGACGAAGAAGGCGTGCCCCGGGCGCCGCTCGTGCTATAGAGGGCCGCGCAAACCCTTTCCGCCCGGCCGCACCCGGAGGTTCCATGGCCCGTTCCAAGAGCAAGCACACCCGGCTGATCATGAAGCGCCGCCAGCGCTGGAAGCGCCGGCTGAAGACCAAGAAGGCGGCCCGCAAGGCCACCGCCAAGAAGTAGCCGCGGCGCTTGACTCCCCGGGCCCGGGCGCGCTAGTTACAGCCCTCCCCGGGGGGGTCCGGGAGGGGATCGTTGGAGACGCAGCCGAACGTGGCGAACTGGCTGGAGTCGTTCAGGGACCGGGTGGTGCACCGGTCGCAGGTGGGGAAGAGGCGGCTCGACGCCACCTTCACCCGCCGTGATCTGGACGCGAAGCTGCAGGAGCTGGGCGAGCGCTTCCTCGGGCTCGTGCAGCAAGGGGCGGCGGCCGTCCCGCAGGAGCTGGCCGCGCTGGTGCAGGAGATCCGGGTGCTGCAGGACCGGCTCCGCGCGCAGCTGGGAGAGATCGACACCCTCGAGGGCGAGGGCTAGCGGTCGCAGTCGGAGAGCTTGGGCCCGTGGCGCAGCTGGGAGCGCGCCTGAATGGCATTCAGGAGGTCACCGGTTCGATCCCGGTCGGGTCCACCAGTACAGAGGCGGTAGCGACGGGCGCCCCGGTCACTCCGGGGCGCCCGTCGCCTTTGCGGATCGTGGCCATCCCTTGCTGCGCGCCGCCGCTGCGTGTAGAGCTTCGCCGTGCGTCAACGGCACCACCGCACACGGATGGAGCGTGAATGAACCTCCGACGGTTCCTGAGCGAGGTCCTGGGCTGGCATCGCGCCGTCTCCGGCCGGCAGCCGACCGCGGCCGAGCGGTCCGAGTTCGCTCGCCAATGGCGCGAGGTGAAGCGGGATCCGCGCGGCTTCCGGGTGATCTCGAAGCCCCGCTTCGACGCGGGGAGCCACCCGGAGGGCTTCTACGACTTCGAGCAGGAGTTTGCCGCCACCCAGGTGGCCCGCGCCCGCCCCAGGGCCATCCTGGACATCGGCTCGTACCGGGGCTTCCTCACCGGCCTGGCCGCCGGCTACGACCTCACCACCCTGGACGTCCGGGAGCGGTCTCCCCGCTTCGAGCGCGAGAAGGTGCTCACCGGCGACGCGCGGTCGCTCCCGCTGCCGGACGGATCGGTCGAGTGCCTCATCGCGCTGTGCGCCATCGAGCACTTCGGCCTGGGCCGCTACGGCGACCCGTTCGATCTGGACGGCGACGTGAGGGCCTGCCGGGAGATGGTGCGGGTGCTCCGGCCCGGCGGCCTGCTGGTGGCCAGCCTGCCCTTCACCCGGGGGCCGGCGACCCTGGCCTTCAACTCGCACCGCATCTACGATCGCGAACGCATCGACGCGCTCTTCGCCGGCCTGCGGCTCCGCGACCACGCCTACGTCAGCTTGCGCACCGGCCTCTGCACGCTCGACCAGGTCGAGGACCGCCCGGGCAAGTGGAGCGTGTTCTGCGGGGCATGGGCGAAGGACGGGCCTCCGGCGAGCCAGGAGCGGGTCGAGCAGTAGAGGCGAGGGCAGACCATCCGGACCACCTGACGGGGACCCGCGCCGTCCGACGGTGTGGGAGGGGGGTAGCCGGGGCCACCGGCTACCCCCCGTCCCGGTCCCTCACAGCGAGGCGCAGGCGCAGGCGGTCGTGGTCGTGGCTTCGCAGGGCGCGGCCGAGACGACGTCGGCGCAGGTCAGCCCGGTGCAGCAGGCGGCGCCGCTCGCGGTGCACTGCTGCCCGGAGGCGACGCAGGCGCCGGTCTGGCAGGTCCCGGTGGTCGACCCCGAGGGGACGACGCAGGTGAGCCCGGAGCAGCAGTCGGAGCTGGCGGTGCAGGCCCCGCTGCTGGGCTGGCAGGTGACCGGCGCGGCGCACTTGCCGGCGGTGCAGACCCCGGAGCAGCAGTCCGCCGACGCCGAGCAGGTGGTGTCGTTGGCCAGGCAGGCGGCGACCCCGCAGTGGGAGCCGGGGCCGGCCGTGTCCGGGACGCAGGTGTCGGGCGCGCAGCAGGCGCTCGCGCCGGTGCCGCCCGACGTGCAGGAGGTGCCTGGCGCGACGCAGGAGACCGTCGGCAGGGTGCAGTGGAGCACGTGGTTGGCGTCGGGCAGGCAGAGGTTCCCGTTGCAGCACTGGTCCTTGAACGCGCACACGTTGTCCAGGCCGGTGCCCGCGGGGATACAGCAGTTGGGATCATTGCCGTCGTAGCCGCTGGAGCAGGTGGCGGTGCACTTGTCGTTCGGACAACCGCCAAAGCACCGGTAGATCCCGGCGGCGTCCTGCTTGCAGACCAGTGACTTGCCGTCGCAGCAATTGCTGGTGGACTTCGGGCCGCAGATGTCGCCAGGCGGGTTGCAGGAGCCGCCGCCGGTGCAGCGGCCGATGCCACTGACGATGTTGCCGCACGTGACCCGCTGGCTTTCGGGAGCGCTGGCGTTCACGTTGCAGCACTCCCCCGTGGAGGCGCAGGAGTCGCCAGTGATGCGGCAGCCGCCGGCCGGCTGGCAGACGGTGGCGCCGGTGCCCGGGTCGAGGCAGAGGCGGGTGCAGCAGCCGCTGGGGCCGTTGCAGGGGTTGCCGTCCTGGGTGCAGCTCCCGGCGGCGCCGCCCGAGGAGACCAGGCAGCGCCCCGGCGTCCCGTCGTTGGCGGAGCAGAGGTTGCCGCAGCAGTCGGCGTTGCCGTAGCAGACGTCGCCGTTGGCCTGGCAGGTGTAGGCGCGGACGCAGATCCCGCCCTGGCAGTTGGTGGAGCAGCAGTCGGCCGCGCCGGCGCAGCGCTCGCCGACGGTGCCGCAGCTGCTGGCCCCGGACACGACCAGCGCCGCGCAATAGCCCCCGGTGCAGGTCCCGGAGCAGCACTCGGCGCCCGACGTGCAGGCGGGGGTGTCCACCTTGCACTGGGTGTCGGAGCAGGAGCCGGCGGCGCAGTTCAGCGAGCAGCAGTCGGTGGCCTTGGCGCAGGCCCCGTCGCGCGTGCCGCAGTAGCTGGCCTGGGCGCAGTTGCCGGTGGTGCTATTCGCGGCCACCTCGCAGATGCTGGTGCAGCAGACCGAGGTGGCGCGGTCGCAGGGGGCGCCGGCGAGGACGCAGGCGGGCGGCGTCTGGCAGGTGCTACCCGAGGCGCCGGCGACGCAGGCCAGGCCGGCGCAGCAGTCGGCGGTCGCGCCGCAGGCCTGCGTCGAGGTCCTGCACGCCGTCGGCGCCTGGCAGCTCCCGGAGAGGCAGGAGAGGCCGGTGCAGCACTCGGCGGTCGCGGCGCAGGCCTGGGAGTCGGTCTTGCAGGCCGGCGGCGTCTGGCAGGTGCCGCACGAGGCGCCCGCGACGCAGGAGAGGCCGGTGCAGCACTCGCCGCTCGAGGCGCAGGCGCCGCCCGAGCCGGTGCAGGTGACCGGCGGGAGGCAGGTGCCGGCGGAGCAGGCGAGGCCGGCGCAGCAGTCGGCGGTGGCGGCGCAGGAG
>JAJZTO010000095.1 GCA_021848865.1 Myxococcales bacterium | reverse complement strand
GGCCGCCGCTCGACGGCGTGGCCTGGGGGCTGCGCGACGACGAGGCCTGCCGCCGCGGGAACCCCGCCGAGGTGGGCCGCCTGGTGCTCTTCGCGGGCGGCACGCTCCGGGAGGTGCGCGACGCGGCCGAGGCCAGGGAGGTGCGGACCGCCCGCACCGTCTCCGGCACGCTGAAGCCCGACGGGACCGTGGCCCTGCCTCCGGGCACGGTGCTCCCGCCCGGCGCCACGGTGAAGTGGGCGGCGCCCCCGGCGGCGGCCGCGGGGCCGGCCACCCGCCGATGAGCGACCTGCTCTTCCTCGCCGCGCTGGGCGCGCTGCCCAAGCACGGCCTCTCGCGGCTGATCGGGGCCGCCACCCGGGCGGCGCTGCCGGGTCCGGTGCTGCGCGCCGCCGTGCGCGCCTTCGCCGGGCGCTACGGCGTCGATCTCTCCGAGAGCCCGCCGCTCGAGAGCTACCGCACCTTCGGCCAGTTCTTCGCCCGGCCGCTGCTGCCCGGGCGGCGCCCCATCGCGCCCGGCGAGCGGGTGGTGGTGTCGCCGGTGGACGCGGTGGTCTCCGCGTGCGGGCTCGCGACCGAGGGCCGGCTGATCCAGGCCAAGGGGATGGACTACCGGGCCGAGGCGCTGCTCGCCGACGCGCCGCTGGCCCGCCGGCTGACGGGGGGCGCCTGGGCCACCCTCTACCTCTCGCCGCGCGACTACCACCGCATCCACTTCCCGCTGGGCGGGCGGGTCACCGGCTGGCGCTACGTGCCGGGGACGCTCTGGCCGGTGAACCCGGCCTCGGTGCGGAGCGTCCCCGGGCTGTTCGCGCGCAACGAGCGGCTGGTGACGGTGCTGGAGACGCCGCTCGGCGCCTGCGCGGTGGTCTCGGTCGGCGCCACGGTGGTGGGCCGGGTGCGGGCCGCCTGGGACCCGGAGGTGCCGCTGACCAACCTCCGCGGCGCGGCGGCGGCCCGGCACGACTACGCCTCGCCGGTCCCGGTGGAGAAGGGGGCGGAGCTGGGGGCCTTCGAGATGGGCTCCACGGTGATCCTGCTCTTCGAGCCGGGCCGGGTGGCGCTCGCGCCCGCGGTGGCCCCGGGGGCCCGCCTGCGGGTGGGGGAGCCCATCGGCGGGCCGCCCGCCTGAGCGCGGGCGCGGCCGGCTTCGCCGCGGCGCCGCCGCCGTGCTAGAACCCGCCCGCGATGAAGATCACCGGCGTCAAGGGGATGAACGACCTCCTGCCGGCCGAGGTGGGCCGCTGGCAGCAGATGGAGGCCACGGCCCGCGAGCTCTTCGGCCTGTACGGCTACCGCGAGGTGCGCACCCCGGTGGTCGAGCACCACGCCCTCTTCGCCCGGGGCGTCGGCACCGACACCGACATCGTCCAGAAGGAGATGTACGCCTTCGAGGACAAGGGGGAGGAGCTGCTCTGCCTCCGGCCCGAGGGGACCGCCGGGGTGGTGCGCGCCTTCATCGAGCACGGGCTGCACGTGGAGGGCCCGCAGAAGCTCTACTACCTCGGCCCCATGTTCCGCCGGGAGCGGCCGCAGAAGGGGCGCTACCGCCAGTTCCACCAGATCGGCGTGGAGGCCTTCGGCACCGCCGAGCCCGCCATCGACGTCGAGCAGATCGCCATGCTCGACGACTACCTGGCGCGGCTGGGCGTGAAGGCGGCCCTGAAGCTCAACTCGGTGGGCGACGCCGCCTGCCGGCCCGCCTACCTCGCCGACCTCCGGGCCTGGCTCGGGGAGCGGCGGGCCGAGCTGTGCGACGACTGCAACGGCCGCATCGAGCGCAACCCGCTCCGGGTGCTCGACTGCAAGGTCCCCACCTGCCAGCCGGTGCTGGCGCGGGCGCCGCGCCTGCTGGAGCGGCTCTGCCCGGCCTGCGACGCCCACCACCGCGCCGTCACCGCCGGCCTGGACGCCCTGGGCGTCGCCTACGCCGTCGACGGCCGGCTGGTGCGCGGCCTCGACTACTACATCCGCACCGCCTACGAGTTCAGCAGCGACGCGCTCGGGGCCCAGTCGGCGGTGGCCGGCGGCGGCCGCTACGACCCGCTGGTGGAGACGCTGGGCGGGCCGCCCACGCCGGGCATCGGCTTCGCCCTGGGCCAGGAGCGGCTGGCGCTGATCCTGGCGGCCGCCGGCGGCCCGGCCCCGGTGCGCCGCCCCGAGGTGTTCTTCGTCTCGGCCGACGAGGCCGGGGCGCGCGAGGCGCTGGTGCGGGCCGCGGAGCTGCGCCGGGCCGGCGTGGCCTGCGACCTGGACGCCCGCGGCGGCAAGCTGGCGCGCCAGTTCAAGCAGGCGGAGCGGGTGGGGGCGCGCTGGGCGGTGGTGCTGGGCGCGGCCGAGCTGGCGAGCGGCCAGGCGAAGCTGAAGGACCTGGCCACGCGCGAGGAGACGCCGGTGGCCCTCTCGGCGCTGGCCGCCCGCTTCGCCCCCGCGGCCCGGTAGGGCATGATGGGCCCCATGCGACTCGCCTGCGCGGCCGCCGCCGCCCTGCTCGCCGCCGGCGCGGCGCGCGCCGACGACGGCCTGCCGGCCGAGGGCCAGCCCGCGCCGGGCTTCCGGCTGCGTGCCCTGAACCCGGCGGCCGGCGCCGCGGTCGTCGACCTGGAGGGGCTGGTCGGCGAGGAGGCCGAGGATCCGGGGGCGCGCCTGGTGCTCCTCTCCTTCTCGGCGAGCTGGTGCCTCCCCTGCCGGAAGGAGCTGCCGGTGCTCCAGGAGCTGGACCGGGAGTTCCGGGGACGGGGGCTGCGGGTGATCGCGGTGAACATCGACCGCGACGAGGCGGGGATCGCCGAGGCCCGCCGCCAGCTCGAGGCGGCCCAGGTGACCTTCCCGGTGGTGAGCGATCGCTTCAACCTGCTGGCGCGCCGCTACCTGGGCGAGCGGTCGCCGCTCCCCTCGGTCTTCCTCATCCGCCGCGACGGGATCATCGCCCGCGTCGAGCGCGGCTACGGCCGGGAGGCCCCGGCCTTCCTCCGCGCCGAGGTCCGGCGCGCGCTGGGCCCGTCCCGGGCCGCGGCCGCCGCGCCGAAGTAGGGCGCGGTGCGTCCCCCGCTGATCGTCGTCGCCGGCCCCACCGCCTCGGGCAAGACCCGGCTGGCGATCGAGCTGGCGCTGCGGCTCGGGGGCGAGGTGGTCTCGGCCGACTCGCAGCAGCTCTACCGCGGGCTGGAGGTGGGGACCGCCAAGGCCACGGCCGCGGAGCGGGCCGCGGTGCCCCACCACCTGCTGGAGCTGGCCGAGCCGGGGGAGGGGATGGACGCCGTCCGCTGGGCGGCCCGGGCCGACGAGGCCATCGCCGCGGTGGCGGCGCGGGGGCGGGCGGTCCTGGTCTGCGGGGGCACCGGCCTGTACCTGCGGGCGCTGCTGCGCGGGATGGTGGCGGCGCCGGGGCGCGACCCCGCCTTCCGGGCGGAGCTCGAGGCGGAGGCGGAGCGGGCCGGCCGGCCGGCGCTCCACGCCCGGCTGGCGGCGGTGGACCCGCAGGCGGCGGCGCGGATCATGCCCAACGACCTGGTCCGGGTGATCCGGGCGCTGGAGATCGCCCGCGCCGGCGTCGCCCCGTCGCGGCTGCACGCCGCCCACCGCTTCCAGGAGGAGCGCTACCGCCACCGGCTGCTGGCGCTCGACCCGCCCCGGGAGGAGCTGCACCGGCGCATCGACGAGCGGGTGGAGGCGATGTTCGCCGGCGGGCTGCTGGAGGAGGCGCGGGCCCTTCGCACGCGCTTCGGGGAGCGGCTCCCGCCGAAGCTGCCCATCGGCTACGCCGAGGCCGCCGAGGTGGAGGCCGGGCGCCTTCCCCGGGCCGAGGCGGTGCGGCGGGTCCAGGTGGCCCACCGGCGCTACGCGCGCCGGCAGGTGATCTGGCTGCGCCGCGAGCCGGGGGTGGAGTGGCTGCGGCCGCCCCTGGACCCGGAGGCGCTGGCCGGGACGCTCCGGAGCTTCCTCTCGCAGTGAAGACGGCGGCGGCCGGCGCCGTTGCCGCGCTGCGCCACGCGGGGCCGCGCGGGACCATGCCCGGCCCCCGGGGCGGCGTGCTATACAGCCGCCGTGGCCAAGACCATGTACGCGCTGGAGTTCGAGCGGCCGCTGCTCTCGCTCGAGTCGAAGATCGCCGAGCTGAAGCAGCTCTCGGGCGGCGCCGCGGTGGACTTCACCGACGAGATCGTCAAGCTGGAGCGGAAGGCGAAGAAGCTCCAGGCCGAGATCTTCAGCGACCTGTCGCGCTGGCAGATCGTCCAGCTGGCCCGGCACCCCAACCGGCCCTACTTCCTCGACTACCTGGCCCAGCTCTTCACCGACTTCTTCGAGATCGAGGGCGACCGGCGCTTCGCCGCCGACCGCGCCATCGTCGGCGGCTTCGCCCGCTTCGACGGGCGGCCGGTGGTGGTCATGGGCCACCAGAAGGGGCGCGGCACCAAGGACAACATGCTGCGCAACTTCGGGATGGCCCGGCCCGAGGGCTACCGCAAGGCGCGCCGGCTCTTCGACCTGGCCGAGCGCTTCCGCATCCCGCTGGTCACCTTCATCGACACCCCCGGGGCCTACCCGGGCATCGGCGCCGAGGAGCGCGGCCAGGCCGAGGCCATCGCCGTGAACCTGGAGGCGATGTCCTCGCTGGGCGTGCCCACCGTCTCGGTGGTGATCGGGGAGGGGGCCTCGGGCGGCGCCATCGGCATCGGCGTCACCAGCCGCATCCTCATGCTGGAGTACGCCTGGTACAACGTCATCTCGCCGGAGAGCTGCAGCTCGATCCTCTACCGCGACGCCTCCAAGGCCCAGAAGTCGGCGGAGGCGCTGAAGCTCACCGCCCGGGACCTGAAGGGCTTCGGGATCATCGACGAGATCGTCCGGGAGGCGCCCGGCGGCGCGCACCGCGACCCGGCGCTCACCGGCGAGAACGTCCGCGTGGCGCTGCGGCGCCACCTCGAGGAGCTGTCCCGCCTCTCCCCCGAGCAGCTCGTCCGCGACCGCTACCAGAAGTTCCGGTCGATGGGCGTGTTCACGGCCGAGGACTAGGCGGGGACGGTGGGCTCGCGTCCCTTCATCGTCGCCATCGACGGTCCCGCCGGCGCCGGCAAGAGCACCGCCGCCAAGCGGCTGGCGGTGCGGCTGGGCTTCGCGCTGGTGGACACCGGCGCCATCTACCGGGCGGTGGCGCTGGCCGCGAGCCGCCTGGGCATCGCCTACGACGACGACGCGCGGCTGGCGGCGCTGCTGCTGCTGCTCGACGTCCGCTTCGAGCCCGTCCCCGGCGCCGGCCAGCGGGTCCTGCTCGGCGGCGAGGACGTCTCCTCGGCCATCCGCACCCCCCCGGCGTCGCTGGGCGCCAGCGCGGTCTCGGCGCGCCCGGTGGTGCGGGCCGGCCTGCTGGAGCTGCAGCGCCGGCTCGCCACCGCGCCGGAGAACCGGGGCGCGGTGCTGGAGGGGCGCGACATCGGCACGGTGGTCTTCCCCGACGCCGACCTCAAGTTCTTCCTCACCGCCGCTCCCGAGGTCCGGGCCCGCCGCCGCTTCGAGGAGCTCCAGGCCAAGGGGGACCGCGCCACCTTCGAGCAGGTGCTGGCCGACCAGCTGAAGCGCGACCGGGACGACTCCTCGCGGGCGGTGGCGCCGCTGGCCGCCGCCGCCGACGCCGTCCAGGTCGACACCTCGGCCCTGGGGCTGGACGAGGTGGTGGAGCGCCTGGGGCGCGCCGCCGAGGCCCGTCTGGCGGAGCGGGGGCGGCGGGCATAGACTCCGGGCCCGCATGGAGCAGGTGGAGCGCGCCTACGGGCCCCGGGAGTGCGGCAGTTGCCGGTGGTGGCGCGCCATCCTGGAGGACGAGCGCGGCCCCATCGGCCCCTGCCGGCTGGCGGCGCGCACCGGCGACTTCCCCGGGACGGCTCCGTCCTGCGAGCGCCACCTGGGGCGCACCGAATCCATCCCCATCCGGCCCGCGGCGCCGGGGCCGCCGCGGCGGGCCCCCGCCCCGCGGTCCCCCGCCGTCCGTCCGTCCGGACATCCCCCGCCGGCTCCGGCCGGCCTGCCCGAGGAGCTGCTCGACATGACGCGCGAAGAGTTCGCCGAGGCCGTCCGCGAGGCGCTGCGGGAGGAGACCCCGTTCGTGCCCCTGGCCCCCAAGTGGGCGGACGGCACCCTGGTGCTGAAGCCGCGCGACCCCGCCCTCCAGCCCAAGGAGCTCCCGCTCGAGCACCTGTTCCACAAGATCGTGATGATCCGGGACCGGCTGCGGGTGCTGGAGCAGAAGGTCAACGCCCACGACAAGCTGGGCGACGCCGAGAAGGTGGAGATGCAGCAGTACATCACCCGCTGCTACGGGACCCTCACCACCTTCAACATCCTGTTCCGCGACGAGAAGGACAAGTTCGTCGGGGAGAAGACCTAGTGCCTTGCCCCATGCATAGCGCCCTGCTTGTAGCCAAAGACGCGCCGTGCATCGGCGGTGGTGAACTGCCAATTGATGCGTCGGCGACTGCTATTGGCGCGGAAGTTCCAGGAGCGCGTCCGGCGGCTCAGCTCGGCGAAGGTAGCGACACGGTCGCGGCCAAGGCACTCGCGAGACCAGAGGCTGACCTCGATCTCGGCCGGGTTGAGCCAACTCGCGTGCTTGGGCGTGTGGTGCACGGTGAAGCGCCGCCAGAGCCTGCGACCCTCCAACTCGCCGAAGGCACCGGCGAGCGACTTCTCACAGTGGGTGTTCAGGTTGTCCATCACCAGGTGGATGGTCCTGGCCTTCGGGTAGGCGTCCGCGATTCTCTTCACCGCATCGGCGAAGCGTGGAGCCTTGCGGTCGCGGGTGGCGTGGGTCAGGTGCCCTCCGATCTTGGGCGCGACGATGCAGAAGATGTTGGCCGTCCCGTGACGCACGTACTCGTAGTCCCGTCGAGCAAGCCGGCCGGGAGCCATCGGCGTGCCCTGGCGAGCCGAGTCGAGGAGCTGGACCGGCCGCTCGTCGAGCGCCACGACGGGCTCGCGCTCATCGACAGGCTTGGCAAGGGTGTCGAGCACGTCTTCCATCCGCGTCAGGTACTCCTCATCCACCTTCGGGACGCACCACATTTTTTTCCCGCCACGGCTTCAGCTCGTGGCGCTTCAGCATCCGGCGAATCGTCTCTCGGCCCACCTTGGCTACGATTCCTCGGCGGCCGGCCTCCTGTGCGATCAGGGCCGTGGACCACTCTGCCCGACCGGGCGGCGGTGGCGCGCAGACCATCGCCACGATGGCCGCCTCCTGGCGCGCGTCCAGCAGCCGCGCCGGCTTCGGCCTCGCGTCCTCGCCCAGCGCCTCGAAGAGCCCACCCGCCAGAAACCGCTGCCGGATTCGCCGCACTTCCCGCGGGTAGGTGCCCGCCGCCGTCGCCGCGTCGGCCATGGTCCAGCCCTGGTCGAGCAACTGCAGGATGCGCACTCGTCGCCAGACCCGCGCCTTCACCGCCTTCCGGGCCAGCACCTTCAGCGCAGCACGGTCCTCGCCTGATAGCTCGAGCCGTTGGACCGGTTTGGCAGTCTTCTTTCGAGAGGTCACCCATGGCTGTAGATCAAATCAACCGCCCCGGCGCAAGTTCCCTGATCGACTCGCCCCGGGCAAGGCACTAGCCGCGGCCGGGCCGCCCGGTTAAGTCACCGGCGACGCCGGGGGAACGAGCGCATGGACGTCAAGATCGCCAGGACCGCGGGCTTCTGCTGGGGGGTGCGCCGCACCGTCGACCAGGTGATGGACGTGGCCGACCACGCCGGCAGCCGGGTGGTGACCCTCGGCCCCATCATCCACAACCCCCAGGCCGTGGCCCGCATGCAGGAGAAGGGCGTGCGGACGGTGAACGCCATCGCCGAGGTGGAGGCGGGCACCACGGTGGTGGTCCGCACCCACGGCGCCGTGAAGACCGAGATGGAGGCCGCCAAGGCGCGCGGCTTCGAGGTGGTGGACGGCACCTGCCCCTACGTGAAGTACCCGCAGGCCATGGCGCAGCGGCTCTCCCGCCAGGGGTACCACGTGGTCATCGTCGGCGACGCCAACCACGCCGAGGTGAAGGGGGTCGTCTCCTACGCCGAGGGGCCCTGCACGGTGGTGAAGCCGGGGGCCCCGGTCCCCGACCTCCCGGACAAGAAGGTGGCGGTCATCGCCCAGACCACCTGCATCGGCGCCGACTTCGAGCGGCTGGTGGGGGCGCTGGCGCTCCGCCACAAGGAAGTCCGCGCCGTCAACACCATCTGCAACGACACCGAGGAACGGCAGGCCGACGCCCGGTCGCTGGCCGCCGAGGTGGACGCGGTGGTGGTGGTGGGGGGCAAGAACTCCGCCAACACCCGCCACCTCGCCGAGATCTGCCGGGCCATCCAGCCGCGCACCTGGCACGTCGAGACCGAGGCGGAGCTCTGCCCGGAGTGGTTCGACGGCTGCAGGCTGGTCGGGCTCTCCGCCGGCGCCTCGACGCCCGACTGGGTGGTCGAAGGGGTGGCCGAGTGGCTGCGCGGGCTCGAGGGTCAGCCGGTCGGCGCGGCCTGAGCGCCGGTGCGTCAATCTCGCGCGGCCCCTGCCTCTTTCGGATGTCTCCCCCTATTGACGGGTCATTTTCAGGCGTGTAGCTTGCGCCCTCTTTCATGGTGCCGGGGTATTCCCGGTGCCCGCGGCGGGCCTCGATCCCCGGGTCCAGCCACGTGAACGACAATCAGGGGCAACACGCAGCGGCGGCGGCCCAGCAGCCCACTTCGGCCGGCGCCCTCCGAGAAAACCAAGAGCCCAAACGCATGGAGAATCAGATTCCCCCTTCGAC
>JAJZTO010000094.1 GCA_021848865.1 Myxococcales bacterium | reverse complement strand
ATCTGGAGCTGTCGGGCACCGGCGGGAAGCGCACCGTCTACGTCCCGCCCGCCCCCGGCTCCGATCTCGCCGACCGGGTGACCGACCCGCAGATCATCGAGGGGGTCCTGGGCAAGAAGCCCGCGCTGGCGGCCTGTGTCGAGGAGCAGCGGGGCGCCGACGCCAGCGTGAAGGGGACGCTGCTCCTGCGCTGGACCATCGCACCGGACGGGGCGGTGAAGAACCTCCGGAACCTCACGCCCGAGTACGCGAAGCAGCCGGTGAGCGGCTGCATCTCGCGGGTGGTGCGGGGCATCCGCTTTCCCCGGACCCGCGGCGGGCGCGACGTGGAGTCGTTCCCGTTCAAGTTCTGACCCGTCACCTCGCCGACGCTTGACCGGCCCGGCCACCGCTGCCATCTTCCTGCCCCCCGGACGCCCCGCACGCCCCCAGACCCGGAGAATCCCCTGTCCGTAGAGCCCATCGGGGCGCCCGTGGCCGCCCACCTGCGCTCCATCGAGGAGCTGGATCTCGGCGACATCGAGACCATCCGGCTGCTCCTGCGGGGCGGCTCGGTGGTGGACTGGCGCCGGCTCTTCTTCCGCGAGCCGTGGGAGGTGGACCACTTCCTGCGGCTCAACCTGGTGGACCTGCACGATCCGCGCGACGAGCGGCGGGTGCGCGGGATCCTGGGCCAGGCCGTCGAGTACCTGCGCAAGGCCTTCGGCTACAAGGTGGCGGAGGCGGTGGCCGAGCCGGCCGACCTGCGCGACCTGTTCCTCATCGCCTCGGGCGCCGCCGAGCCGAAGCGCTACCGGCGCATCGCCTGCGTGGTGCTGAAGGTGATGCACGTGGTCCACCACCTGGAGGCCCGGGAGCTGCTCTTCCGGACCGCCATCCGGGAGGCCGACCTCGCGGAGCGGGCCGACAGGCGCATCATGGCGGTGGCGCGCCGCCTGAACGAGCAGGGGCTCCCCATCGTCGAGTTCCAGGGGAACGTGAAGACCCGCGCCTCGCTGGTCACCAAGCTCCTGGCCAAGCGCGAGACGGTGGCGGCGCAGGTCTTCGACCGGGTCCGCTACCGCATCGTCACCGAGCGGCGCGACCAGATCGCGCCGGTGCTGCTCCGCCTGGCGGAGGATCTCTTCCCCTTCAACTACGTGGTCCCGGGCCAGACGCAGAACACCCTGGTGCGCTTCCGCAAGATCGTCGGGGCCCACCCGCGCGCCGAGGAGATCGTCGCCGGCCTCCAGTCGCCGCTGGACCTGGAGGCCAACGAGTCCCGTCCCTTCAACGAGTTCAGCGCCAAGGAGTACCGGGTGCTGAACTTCGTGGTGGACCTGCCGGTGCGGGTGGACGAGCTGCTCCCGGCGGAGGAGGGGCTGGCGGAGGACCTGGGCCGGGTGGTCTTCAGCCTGGTGGAGTTCCAGATCCTCGACGCCCAGACCCTGGCCCGCAACGAGACCGGCGAGTCGTCGCACGACCGCTACAAGCGGCGGCAGCTGAAGAACGTGCTGGGGCGGCTCTCCCGCGGGCTGGTGGTGCCGCGGAAGAAGCGGTCGCACCTGGCGGAGTGAGGCTCAGCGCCGCTTGGAGCGCTTGCGCGCCGCCTTGCGGGCCTGCCGCTCCTGCTTGCGCTTCTTCTTGCGCCGGTCCCGGTCCCCGGCGCTCTCCGCCGCCACCGGCTCGGGGGCGTAGCCCATGAGCCGGGCCCGGGCCATGGCCCCGGCCGGCATCCGCGGCTGGAAGCCCTTGGGCAGCCCCTGCAGCTGCCCGGCGACCTGCGCCGGATCGAGGCCGCCGCCGGAGAGGGCCGCCTCCACGCCGGCGGCGTCGGCGCCGAGCACGTCGCCCATCCCCTTGCCCTGCAGCTGGCGCAGCTGGGCCAGCTGCTTGATGCCCGGCAGGCGCGAGAGCAGGCCCGGCGCGGTGCCCACCGTCTTCATCACCGCGCGCATGGTCTGGTAGTGCTTCAGCAGCTCCCGGACCTCCTTCTCGGTCCGGCCCGAGCCCCGGGCGATGCGCTTCACCCGCCCCTCGGTGACGACGTCGGGGCGCTGGCGCTCGGCGGCGGTCATCGAGCCCACCATCGCCACGATCTTCCCGAGGTGGGCGTCGTCGAACTGGAAGCCCTCCGGCATCTCCCCGAAGATGGGGAACTTCTCCATCAGCTCGCCCAGCGGACCCATCTTGCGGATCATCTGGATCTGGGCGACGAAGTCGTCGAGCGTGAAGTCGCCGGAGAGGATCTTCTTGGCGTCCTCCTCGGCCTTCTCCTGGTCGACGTGCTTCTCGAAGTCCTGCATCAGCCCGACGACGTCGCCGAAGCCGAGGATGCGGCTGGCGAGCCCCTCGGGCCGGAACTCCTCGAGGCGGTCGAGCGCCTCGCCCATGCCCAGGAACTTGATGGGCTTGCCGGTGACCTCCTTGATGGAGAGCGCGGCGCCGCCGCGGGCGTCGCCGTCCAGCTTGGTGAGGATGAAGCCGTCGAGCGCCAGCCGGCGGTCGAACTCGGAGGCGGTCTTCACCGCGTCCTGGCCGATCATGGCGTCGCAGACCAGCAGCACGTTGTCGGGCCGGGTCTCGCGCTGGATCTCCTCCAGCTCGGCCATGAGCGGCTCATCGACGGCGAGCCGGCCGGCGGTGTCGTAGATCACCACGTCCCGCTTCTCGCGGGCGGCGGCCTCCAGCGCCTTGCGGCAGAGCTGCGGCGGGGTGAGGCCGGGCTCGTGGAAGACCGGGACGCCGAGCTGGCCGCCCAGGACCTTGAGCTGCTCGACGGCGGCCGGGCGCTGGATGTCGGCCGCCACCAGCAGCGGCTTCTTCCCCTCCGCCAGGTAGCGGCGCGCCAGCTTGCCCACCGTGGTGGTCTTGCCGGAGCCCTGGAGGCCGACCATCATCACCCCGGTGGGGCCGCCGTGGCGCACCTTCAGCGAGGTGTCCACCGGCCCCATCAAGGCCTCGAGCTCGTCGTGGCAGATCTTGACGAAGTGGTCCTGGGGCGTGACCTCGATCCGCCCACGCGCGCCCTTCGCCCGGGTCTCGACCTCGAGGCCGACCGCCTTCTCGCGCACCCGGGCGACGAAGCGCTTCACCACGTCGAAGGCGACGTCGGCCTCGAGCAGCGAGACCCGGATGTCCCGGAGCGCGTCGTCCACCACCTCGGCGGTGATCTCGGTGCGCCCCTTGAAGCGGGCACGGGCGGCCTTGAAGCCCTTGGCGACGGTCTCGAGCATGCGGGATTCCCTGCTGGGGCTGCGAAATTGCGCGCGACCGCTTATAGCACGGGTGTGTTACGGTTTCCGCCATGGGCGAGCCGACGAGGATCTTCACCCTGGACGAGGCCAACGAGCTCGTCCCCACGCTCGAGCTGGAGTTCGGGCGGGTGGCGCGCCTGCGCGACGAGCTGCGCTCCCTGGTCGAGTCCCTGGGCGGCGCCGACGCCTCGGTGGACATCCTCCAGAACGGCGCCGTGCCGCCCGACGGGCTGGAGGCCGAGGCCCGCCGCCTGAAGCAGGTGGCCGACGAGATCGCCGCCGCGGTGGAGCGGGTCACCGAGCTGGGCTGCCTGGTGAAGGACCTGGACCTCGGGCTGGTGGACTTCTACGCCATGGAGGGCGGGCAGCCCATCCTGCTGTGCTGGCAGTTCGGCGAGCCGCAGGTGACCCACTGGCACGGCGTGGAGGAGGGCTTCTCCGGCCGCCGGCCGATCGAGGGCGTCGAGCCGCAGCGCCCCGAGTTCCTGAATTAGGGCCGCCCGGGATCGAACCGGGACGCCGCTCGCGCGGCAGGGGATTTTAAGTCCCCCGCGTCTGCCCGTTCCGCCACGGCCCCGCCCCGGAGACTACCGCGCCGGCGCCCGATCGCGAGGGGCGCGGGGGCCGGTCAGGCGCCGGCCGAGACCACCACCTGGTACTCGGCGCCGTTCCGGTGGTCGCGCTTCACCGCGTACATCGCCTGGTCGCTGGCCTGGAGCAGCTCGGCGACGCCGCGCGGCGCGGTCACGAAGGTCACGGCGCCGACGCTGAAGGTGCAGTCGCACCCGGCGGCGGCGACCGCCTCGCCGAGCAGCCCGCGGACCCGCTCCACCACCCGGCGGCAGGTGGCGGCGTCGGTCTCGGGGAAGAGCACCACGAACTCGTCGCCGCCGACGCGGGCCACCGAGTCCAGGGTGCGCACCGAGCCGCGCAGCGCCGTCCCGATCACCCGCAGCAGCTGGTCGCCGGCGGCGTGGCCGTGCCGGTCGTTCACGTCCTTGAAGTGGTCCACGTCGAAGTAGGCCACCGAGACCGGGGAGGCCCGCCGCGCCAGCCGCGACAGCTCGCGCTCCGCGGCGTCCTCGAAGGAGCGCAGGTTGCCGATCCCGGTGACGGGGTCGGTGTGGGAGAGGTGGTGCTCGTAGGAGAGGTGCCAGCGCAGCCGCGCGATGGTGTAGGAGGCGCCCACGAAGACGGCCAGCTCCATGACCACGCCGAGCGCCGTCGCCCAGGGCTCCGGCCTGCCGCGCGCCGAGATCCAGGCCGCGGCCCCCTCGACCGCGGCGGCGTACAGGGCGAAGAGCAGGCCGACGGTGGCCCCGGAGGCCCAGGCCGCGAACCCCACCGGGAGCAGGTAGAGCGGCGTCACCGCGAGGTCGAAGCCGGCCAGGCGCGAGACGGCGGCGTCCACGCAGCCGACGGCCACGATGCCCGCCCCCGAGAGGAGGAGCACCGTCCGGTTGCTGAGCCGCTGGACCAGCAGCGAGCTGACCCTCTCGAGGACGAGGGGGCGGTCGCCGTCCGGCCGTTCCATGCTCACGCCGGGATACTGCGCACGCGGGGTGCGGCGGGAGCATCACCCGCTTGGGGCCTTCCGGGGTCAGCGGCGCTGCCGGACCGCCAGCGCCGCGAGCATCACCTCGCGCAGGAAGACGAGCAGCGCCCCGACGAAGAAGAGCATGGCGCCGACGAAGAGGATGGCGATGGGGGCGGAGACCTTCCAGCCGAGGATGAAGCCCACGAAGGCGGCGACGATCACGCCGGCCACCAGCAGCGCCGTCCCCACGCCGCAGCCGATGGCCACGTTCACCAGGTGGCGGCGCCGGAACAGCAGCTCCAGCTCCTGCTGCACCTCGTCGCGCCGCGGTCCCTCCAGCCCCTCGGCCCGCTCGACCAGCACCCGGGAGCGATCCACGATGCGGCCGAGCCGCGTCGAGAGCACGCCCAGGATCGAGCCGACCGCGGTGAGGAGGAACACCGGCGCCACCGAGAGCTGGATGACGTGGGCGACGTCGGCGATGGGGGTCTCAGCGGGCATGGCGCTCCTCGAAGAAGGTGCGCAGCGCCGGGCGGCGCCGCAGGAGGTCCAGGGTGAGCCCGGCGTGGCCCGGCACGTAGCCGTTGCCGACGACCAGCAGCGCGTCGCGCCCCACGCCCTCGGCCCCCAGCGCCGCGGCGGTGAAGCTGGTCGCCATCGAGAAGAAGATCACCGTCCCGCCCGGGCGGACGGGGAGGATGGAGGCCATCTCGGTGCCGGGCACCGAGGCGCAGTTCACCACCAGGTCGTAGGGGCCGCCGGCCGCGTCCGCCGCCGCCGCCGCGTCGGTGGCGTCGAGCCGCACGGTGCGGTCGCAGCCGCCGGCGCGGGCCACGGCCTCGAGCGCCGCGGCCGAGCGGTCGGCGGCGACCACCTCGCCCCGGCCGCCCAGCGACTCGCGGGCCTGGGCGCAGACCAGCGCGCCCGACTTGCCGGCGCCGATCACCAGGACCCGCATGCCCGGGCGGGCGTGGCGCGCCACCAGCGCCGGGGCGCCGCAGACGTCGAGCGCCGAGAGGGCCACCTGCTCGGGGAGGTCCTCCGGCAGGCGGGCGGCGAGGCCGGTGGCGAAGAGCACGGCGCTGCCCCGGCACTCCACCCGCTCGACCGCCGGGCGCACCGCCCGGACCGACTCGAGGAGGAGCGGCGTGAGGGTGAGCGAGACCAGCGTCGCCACCCGGTCGCCCGGCGCCAGCGTCCCCGCCGCCGGGTGGCGCGGCCCCACCTCGCGGACGCGCCCCACCAGCATCCCGCCCGAGCCGGTGACCGGGTTGTGGAGCTTGCCGCGCTCGCGGACGATGGCCTCGACGGCGGCGCCGATGCGGGCCGGGTCGCCCCCGGCGGCGGCCTCGAGCTGGCGGAAGCTGGCGGCGTCGACGTTGAGGGCCTCGACGTCGATGGAGAGCTCGTCCTCGCCGAGCGGCAGGCGCGGGTCGAGGACCGCGGCCGCTTGCGGCAGCGCGCCCCGGGGAGACACCACCCGCCGCAGGCCGTAGGGATCCATGGCTGCCGGCGACGATAGCGCGTCCGCGCCCCGGCGCCATTCCCCGGCCCGAGGGGGCGCGGCGGCGGAGGTGACCGGTGGTATCGTCGGCGCGCCATGCGCTACCGGATCGCGATGCCCGAGCCCCACTCGCACCTGTTCCACGTCGAGGCGGAACTGGAGGCGCCGGGGGCGGAGGCGGTGCTGGCCCTGCCGGTGTGGACGCCGGGGAGCTACCTGGTGCGGGAGTTCGCGCGCCACCTGGAGGGCTTCGAGGCGGCGGGGGAGGGGGGCGCGCCGCTCCCCTGGGAGCGGATTGACAAGCACCGCTTCCGGGTGCGGGCCGGCGGCGCGGCGCGGCTGCTGGTCCGCTACCGCGTCTACGCCCACGACCTGACCGTCCGGACCTCGCACCTCGACGGCAGCCACGCCTACTGGAACGGCGCCTCGGTGCTGCTCTTCGCCGAGGGGCGGCTCGCCGAGCCCTGCCGCCTCGAGGTGGTCCTGCCGCCCGGCTGGCGGGCGACCACCGCGCTCGCGGGCGGGCCCGACGTCTTCACGGCGCGCGACTACGACGAGCTGGCCGACTCGCCGGTGGAGGCCGGCACCCACGCCCTCGCCGCCTTCACGGCGCTCGGGGTGGAGCACCGGGTGGCCGCCTGGGGGCGCGGGGAGCTGGACCTCGACGCCTTCGTCGTCGACCTGAAGGCGGTGGTGGAGCAGTCGGCCGCGGCGCTGGGCCGGCTCCCCTACGAGCGCTACCTGTTCCTGGTGCACCTCTCCGACCGGCGGCGCGGCGGCCTGGAGCACGCCCGCAGCACCACCCTGCACGTCGACCGGCACGGCTTCGCCCCGCGCGAGGCCTACGAGGAGACGCTGTCGCTCGCGGCCCACGAGCACTTCCACGCCTGGAACGTGAAGCGGCTCCGGCCCGCGGCGCTCCAGCCCTACGACTACGGGCGCGAGCAGTACACCCGGCTGCTCTGGTGGTTCGAGGGCGTGACCAGCTACTACGACCACCTGCTGCTGGCGCGGGCCGGCCTGCTCCCGGCCGGGCGCTGGCTGCGCCACCTGGGCGAGGAGTGGAGCTGGCTGCTGCGCACCCCCGGCGCCGCCAAGATGAGCCTGGAGGAGGCGAGCCTCACCGCCTGGGTGAAGTACTACCGCCAGGACGAGAACACCGGGAACAGCGCCGTCTCCTACTACCGCAAGGGGGAGCTGGTGGCGCTGGCGCTGGACCTGCTGCTGCGGCGGCGCGGCCGGTCGCTCGACGAGCTGCTGCGGCTCCTGCTGGCGCGCCACGCCGAGGGCGGGCTCCCCGAGGACGGCGTCGAGCGCGCCGTGGGGGAGTGGCTCGGGGCCGAGGCGGCCCGGGCCTTCTTCGACCGGCACGTCCGCGGCACCGCAACCCTCGAGGCGGACCTGGAGCTGGTCGGGCTCTCGCTGCGGACGCGCGCCGCGCAGGGGCCGGAGGACGACGGCGGGACCCCGGGCAAGGAGGAGGAGGGGAACGGCCCGCCCGGCTGGCTCGGGGCGGAGCTGGACGCCGAGGGGGAGGTCGGCTCGGTGCGCGAGGGCGGGCCGGCCTGGCGCGCCGGTCTCTACGCCGGCGACGAGATCGTGGCCGAGGGCGGGCTGCGGACCGATCGGAAGGGACTGCTGCAGCGCGTGCGGCAGCGCGGGCCGGCGGGCTCGGTCCGGCTGCACCTCTTCCGGCGCGACGAGCTGCTGCAGATCGAGGTGCCGCTCGGCGCGCCGCCGCTCGACACCGCCTGGCTCGCGCCGGCCGACGCCCCCACCGCCGCGCAGCGGGAGGCCTTCCGGGCGTGGTGCGGGGCGGAGCATCCCGGCGGGGACTAGGACCCCGGGGGGCGCCCCGGGGGGCCGGCCCGGTGTAAGCTCCCCGGCCCATGAGCCCCGACTCCACGCACGCCCGCCGCCGCGAGACGGTGGCCGCCGAGATGCGCCGCCAGGGGGGCGGCGTGATGCTGCTCCCCGCCGCCGAGGAGCGGATCCGCAACGCCGACAACGAGTACCCGTTCCGGCAGGACTCCGACTACCTGTGGCTCACCGGCTTCGACGAGCCGCAGGGCTGCGCGCTGCTCTTCGCCGGGGACGGCGCGGCGCCGGCGCGGCTGGTGATGTTCGTGCGGCCGCGCGACCGGGAGAAGGAGATATGGAACGGCTTCCGGGCGGGGGTGGAGGGGGCGGTGGCGGAGCACGGCGCCGCCGAGGCCTTCCCGGTGGCGGAGCTGGAGCAGCGGCTGCCCGGGCTCCTCGACGGCGCCGGGACGGTCTGGTTCCGGCTGGGGCACGACCCGGCGTGGGACGCGCGGGTGGCGGCGGCGCTGCGGGACCTCCGCGGGCGGGTCCGCACCGGCGTCCAGGTGCCGACCGCCCTCCTCGACCCGGGGCGGGTCCTGCACGAGCAGCGGCTGGTGAAGGGGCCCGAGGAGCTGGCGCTGCTGCGGAAGGCCGCCGCCATCACCGCCGAGGCGCACCTCGCCGCCATGCGCGACGGGCTGCCCGGGCGGCGCGAGTACCAGGTCCAGGCCGAGATCGAGTACGCCTTCCGGCGGCGCGGGGGCT
>JAJZTO010000093.1 GCA_021848865.1 Myxococcales bacterium | reverse complement strand
GTAGGTGGCACCGTCTGCGCCTACCCGGGCCTCGGGCGAGGCGCCATCAACATCGACCCTTATCTACCTTCGCAGAAAAATTGTGCGAAGGCGTCCTTCGACGGCCGCACCGACGCGCCGCGCGTCGGTCCGTGACCTCGCGGCCACCGGGACGCGGTCGGGCGCCGCGGCCCTCGGGTTCATCCACACGTAGAGGGCGGCGACGGCGCCGCCGAACAGGGCGCAGAGCAGCGCCACGATGCCCACCAGCCGCCGGTTCGAGCTCTTGCGCAGCTCCCGGACCGCCGTCACCTCGGGCCGCGCCGGCGCCTCCGGCCGCCTGGTGAGCAGCGTCTCGGCGGTGCTCTCCACCCCCTTGAGGTGGAGCGGCATCATCCCGGTGGGCTCGATGCCGCCCTCGGGCAGCGCCATCTTCTCGACGAGCGAGCCGGCCGGAGCCGCCGCCGGCGGGGGCGCGGGCTTCGCCATCGACGCCAGCTCCTCGCTCGCCAGCGCCGCCAGGGCGCTGGCCGCCGACGGCTTCCAGCCCGGCTCGGGCTCGGGAGCCGGCGCCGGGGCGGCGGCGCGGACCGGCTCGGCCGCCGGCAGCACCGGCACCGGGGCCGGGGCCGGACGCCCGGCGGGGCGCGGCAGCGGCGCCACCAGCTGCGCCAGCTCGGGGATGGCGGAGAGGGGCTCCCAGTCCCCCATGCCGGACTTCCACGCCAGGGTGTCGGGGCCGATCTCGCCCGACTCCCAGCGGGCCTTCACGCCCGCCGGGAGCAGCGGACCGACCTGCGCGTCGTTCACCGCCACGTACCACTCGGTCTCACCCTCGGGCGGCGGCGGAGCCTCCTCCCCGCCCCCCTCCGCGGGCGGAGCGGCCGGCGCCCCGGTCCCGTCCGCGCCGGCGGCCAGGCTGCCGCCGCCGAAGACGTTCTCGAAGGCCTGGCCCAGCTCCAGGTCGAGGCCCGCCTCGGCGGCGCCGGGCCGCGGCTCGGCCGGCGGCGGCGCCTCGTCCGGCGCCGGGGGCGCGGGCTCGACCACCGGCGGAGCGGCCGGCGCGCCCTTCACCACGATGACGTGGCCGCAGCGCTTGCAGCGCACCTTCACGCCGCCCGCGCCGACCTTCTCGTCCGAGATCATGTACTGCGCGCCACAGCTGTCGCAGGTGAATCGCATCCCCGGCTCCTAACCTTGCACGACGACGGACAGGCCGAGGTGGTGGCGCAGCGCGCCCCAGTCCTCGGAGAGGCAGAATTGCACGAGATCGCGCAGGCGCGCCTCCTCGCGCAGCTTGGAGACCTGGGCCTTCTCGGCGGCGATGCCCTTGCGCGCCACCTCCAGGTCCCCGGCCAGCAGCGCCCCGACGCGGTTCGAGGTCAGCTCGCAGCCGTCCACCCAGGCGCGCAGGTCGCCCGGCGCCTGCGCCTCGACGTAGCGGCGCGCCAGGTGCTTGAGGAGCTGCGCCTGGGTCTCGGCCGGCAGCACCTTGGCGAGCTGCCGCTTCACCCGCTCGACGGTCCCGGGATCGGCCGTGACCACGAAGCGCGAGGTGCCCAGGCTGCAGGCCGCCTGGAACACCGCCTCGAGCTGGTCGTGCGGCATGAGCCGCGCCAGCGTCAGCTCGGGCCGGGCGAAGGCCATGGCCTTGCCGATGGCGAACCACAGCTCCTTCTTGGGCCGCTCCTGGAACAGGTCCGGCGCGGCGGCCAGCCCCGGCGGCTCGGTGGGCACGAGCTGCAGGCGGCCCGGCGGCCCGTCCACCTTGAAGAGGCGCGGCGCCCGCATCCCCAGCGTCCGGGCCACGTACTTGAACATGTTGGCGAAGAAGAGCATCGAGCCGGCCACGTCCACCTCGCCCTTGCGCGGGTCGATGCCCAGGTCCTTGGGGGCCTGGACGAAGACGCCGCCCGCCTGGCGGGCCAGCAGGGTCATGACGTCCCCGAGCGGCCCGCGCACCTTCTCGTGCAGCAGCCGGGCCCAGGCCCGGTCGTCGAGCGCGGTGCCGGCGGCGTCGCGGGCGAAGCGGCGCAGCCGCTCCACCACCTGGCGCTCGGCCGGATCGGCGCCGCCCGCCAGGAAGGTGACCACCTGGGCCGCGGTGTAGGCGTCGTCGTACTCCTTGCGGGCGGCGTGGAGCGAGGTGAGGGCGCTGGCCGCCTTGCCCGGCGCGCCGCCCAGCCGCACCAGGCGCCGCCAGCCGTCGATGGCCTCGGCCTCGTGGCCGGGCGCCCGGCCCGACAGCTCGGCCCACAGCTCCAGGGCCGGGGCGTCGCCCGGGTCGGCCTTCACCACCACCTCGTAGGCGGTCCGGGCCCGCTCCGGGTCGCCGAGCACGCGCCGGTACAGCTCGCCCAGCGTCTTCCACAGCGCCAGGCGCGCCGCGCCCGCCTCGGGCCCCTTGGGGAGCCGCTGGATCATCCGCAGGTAGGCCTGCTCCAGCTCGGCCCAGCGCCGGCCCCGGGAGAGCAGCTCCTCCAGCTCGCCGAAGGCCTGGTGCAGCCGCGGGCTCGCGTCCAGCGCCCGCTCCAGCTCGGCGGCGGCGGCCGCCTCGTCCTTCACCTCGTCCCGGAGGATCTGGGCGCGCAGGTGGTGGAGCCGGGCGGTGCGCTCGGCGTCGGCCCGGACCTCGGGCAGCTCCAGCAGCCGCTGCAGGGCGTCGGCCGCCTTCTGCCCCTGGCGCGTCTCGCGGTACAGGGCGAGGAGCGCCTCGGTGATCGGCAGGGAGGCCGGGTCGAGGCGGGAGGCGCCGGCGAAGGCGTCGATGGCCTGGTACGGGTCCTTGAGCCGGTCGCGGCAGGCCTCGCCGATGGCGACGTACACGTCGCGCTTCGCCGCCCCCTCGAGCAGCGGCAGCAGCTTCTGGCGCTGCTCCACCGCCCCCTCCCAGTCCCCCTGGGCCTCCAGCACCGCGGTCAGGCTGCGGCGGGAGGGCTCGTGGTGCTGGTCGATCTCCAGCGCCTTCTCGAAGCTCTTCACGGCGCGGTCGGGCTGCTGCAGCCGCGCCTGCAGCTCGCCGATCTGCCAGTAGGTCTCGACCACCTCGAGGTCGGTGAGGCCGTCGCGGTGGTGGATGAGGATGGCCTGGAAGATGCGCAGCGCCTCCTCCCAGGACTGCTCCTGCGCCAGCAGGCTCCCCAGCCCCTCCAGCGCCGGCAGGTAGGTGGCGTCCAGCTCGTAGGCGCGCCGGTAGCTCTGCAGCGCCTTCTGCCGCTTCCCGAGCTTCTCGCAGACGTAGCCCAGCCGGTAGGCCTGGCGGCACAGCTCCTTGGTGTCGCCGTCGGCCTCCAGCCGGCGGACGATCACGTCCAGCACCCGCTCGGCGTCGGGCCAGGCGGCGCGCGCCTGGTGGAGCTCGGAGAGCGGCCGCGCCGCCGGCAGGTAGTCGGGCACCCGCTTCAGCGCCTCCTCGTAGTGGCGGACGGCGCCCTCGGGATCGTCGCGCTCCTCCTGGTGGATCCGCCCCACCTCGTGGAGCAGGCGCGCCTTCTCCGCGTCGGTCTCGGCGTAGCGCGCCTCGGCCGACAGGAGGGAGAGGTAGCCCTCCCGATCCCGCTCCGCCTCGGCGATGGCCTTCATGGCCCGCAGCGACGGCAGGTGGCCCGGGTCCAGGTCCAGCGCCCGGCCGTAGGCCTCGCGGGCGGCGGCCCGGTCCTGGAGCATCTCCTCCTGGACGCGGCCGATGCGGGCGTAGACCCCGACGGCGTCGGGGCTGGCGGCCGAGAGCTTCACCTCCCGCTGCAGCATCTCCAGCGCCGGGATCCAGTTGCCGCTGCGCTCGTAGAGGCTGGCCAGCGCCGAGACCGCCTCGCGCGCGTCGGGCTCCACCTCCAGGGCGTGGCTGAACATCGCCTCGGCCCGGTCCACCCGCTGCAGCTCCTTCCACCAGACCTCGCCGATGGCCACCTCGAGCTGCACCTGCTCGCGACGGTCGCCGACCAGCTGGACGTGGTGCTGCATCACCGCGATGAGCTTCTCCCACATCCCCTCGCGCCGGTAGAGCCCCTCCAGCGCCTTCACCGCCGGGAGGTTGCCGCCGTCGCCGCCCAGGACCTGCTCGTGGCGCTCGATGGCCTTGCGGGGGTTGTGGAGCTTCTCCTCCCAGATGGAGGCGCTCTTCGCCAGGATGCGCCCCTGCTCGCGGGGATCGGTCGCCAGCTCCGCCTGCCGCTCGTAGATGCGGTTCAGCTCGGCGAAGCGGTCGAGCTTGGTGTAGAGCCGCTCCAGCCCGGCCAGGGCCTCGGGGCGCCGGTCGTCGAGCCCCAGCACCGAGCGGTAGGCCTCCACCGCCGCCTCGTCGTCGGAGAGCTCGTTCTCCTGGAGGCCGGCCAGCTGCAGCTGCCAGGCGACGCGGGAGGCGTCGTCGGGGGCCAGGTCGCGGGCCCGCGCCAGCAGCTGCGCCAGGTCGCCCCAGCGCCGTTCCCGGCGGTAGATGCCCGCCAGCATCTCGATGGCGTGCGGGTCGCCGCCGTCCAGCTCCAGCACCCGCCGCAGCCCCTGCACCGCCTCGTCGGGGTCGGCGAGCGGCCCGTCGCTGAGCTTGGCGATCTCCAGCAGGATGGCCTTCTTCTCGTCGAGGCCGGCCGCGGCCTCCAGCTTCTGCTCCAGGGTGATCACCAGGTCCCGCACCCGGCCGCGCCGGGTGAAGAGCGTGGTGAGGGCGTCGAGCACCTCGGGGCTGGCCGGATCGGCCTCCAGCGCCCGCCGGAAGGCGGCCTCGGCGCCGTCGGCGTCGTCGAGGCGCGCGTCCCGCATCCGCCCCAGCTCGATGAGGAGCCGTCCGCGCAGCGCGCCGCGCGTCTCCTCGGCCACCTCCTCGTAGACCGCCGCCAGCTCCTCGTAGGCCTCGGTCTCGCCGGCCAGCCGCTGCGCCGCCTGCGCCGCCGCCGGATCGGACGGATCCTCCTGGAAGGCGCGGCAGGCGGCCAGGAAGGCCATCTCCTTCTGGCCCAGCCGCCGCTCGTGCACCTCGGACAGCTCGCGCAGCAGCGCCAGCCGCTCGGCCCGGTCGGGCACCCGCGGGGCGTACTGGTCGAGGACCCGGACGTAGTCGCGCCAGGCGCCGTTGCGGGCGTGCAGGTCGCGCAGCCGCTGGAAGGCGTCGCGGTTCGACGGCTCCAGCTCCAGCACCTTCTCCAGCGCCGCCGCCGCCCCCTCGGGGCGCGCCAGCGGCCGCTCCCACAGCTCGGCGGCCGAGAGCCAGGCCGCCACCGCCTCGCCGCCGCGGCCGGACCCGGCCAGCAGGGCGGCGCGGACCTCGATGGCGCGCACCCGCTCGGCGGCCGCCCCGGCGGCCTCGAAGAGCGCGGCGATCCGCGACAGCTCCTCCTCGCCGTGGGGCTCGAGGTCGAAGGCGCGCTTCGCCTGCTCCACCGCCTCCTGCCGCTTGCCGTCCTGCAGCAGCACCTCGGCCAGCTTGAGCCGGACGGCCTTCACCCCGGCGGCGTCCTCCTGCAGCGGGATGAGCCGCCGGTAGGCGCCGGCCAGCCCTTCCCGGTCGCCCTGGGCGGCGTGGATGTCCCGCAGCGCCTCCAGCGCCTGCCGGTTGCGCGGGTCGGCCTCCAGCACCGCCTGGTAGCGGCGCACCGCCTCGGCGGGGTCGCCCAGCTTGGCGCCCAGCACCCAGCCGAGCCGGTCGTTCACCCGCGCCGCCTCGCGCCGGTCGAGCGGCTGGGCCAGGCGCGCCCGGAGCAGCTCCGCCAGGTCGGTCCAGCGCTCCAGCTTCTCCAGCAGCCCGTCCAGCGCCGAGAAGGCGCCGGCGTGCTGCGGCTCCGCCGCCTGCACCTCGCGCCACAGCGCCGCCGCCGCGGCGTCGCGCCCCAGCGCCCCCTCCACCTCGGCCAGCCGCACCGCCAGGCGGAGCCGCTCCGGCGGCTCCTGCACCAGCTCCCGCTGGGCCGCCAGGTTCGCGGCCAGCGCCTCGCCGCGCCCGGCCGCCTCGTGGAGCCGCTCGGCCGCGCGCAGCGCCGGCAGGTGGCGCGGCGCGAGCTCCAGGGCCCCGGCGTAGGAGCGGGCGGCCCCCGCGACGTCGGCGAGCCGCTCCTCCTGCAGCTGCCCGAGCCGGAGCAGCAGCGCGGCGCGCGCCTCGCCACCGGACCGGGCCGCCAGCGCCGCCAGGGTCTCGGCCAGCTCCGGCCAGCGCGAGGTGGCGCGGTAGAGCCGCTCCAGCGCCGGGAGCGCCTCGGGGGCGCCGCCCGGGTCCAGCTTGCGGGCCCGCTCCAGCCAGCCGATGGCCCGCACCGGGTCGGAGAGCTTCTCCTCGTGGAGCGCGCCGAGCTGCAGCGCCGCCGCGGCGTCGACGCCGGGCGGGAGCCGCTCGAAGGCCTCCTCCAGCAGCCCGGCCAGCTCCTCCTCGTGGCCGCTGGCCGCCGCCAGCCGGGTGAGCTCGCGGCGCAGCGCCTCGTCGGACGGGTCCTCGCGGAAGGCGCGGCACAGGGCCAGGAAGGCCAGCTCGCCGTCGCCGAGCCGCTGCTCCCGGACCCGGGCCAGCTCGCTCCACAGCGCCCGGCGCTCGGCCGGGTCGGGGCGGGAGCCGGCGCGCGCCTCCAGCACCGCCGCGTACCGGTCCCAGGCGCCGGTGGCGGCGTAGGCCGCCTGCAGGACGTCGCCGGCGCCGCCGTGGGACGCGTCCCGGGCCAGCAGCCCCTCCAGCCGGGCCAGGGCCTCGGCGTGGTCGGGCTGGGCCTCGAGGATCTCGCCGTAGAGGGCCACGGCGCCGTCTCGATCCAGCAGGCGCGTCTCGCGCAGCTCCGCCAGCCGGTAGCGGAGCGCCACGGCGCCGGGGGCGTCGCCGGCGCCGGCGGCGACGGCCGCCTCGCGGGCCAGCACGTCGGCCAGCTCCACCCACTTCTCGGTCTGGACGCAGAGCCGGTCGAGCCGGGTGAGCGCCTCGCGGCGGGTCGGGTCGACCTCCAGCAGCCGGCGCAGCGTCAGGATCGCGCCCGGCAGGTCCTTCTGCCGCTCCTCCTGCACCTGGGCCAGCTCGCCGAGCAGCGCGGCGCGCCGGTGCGGGTCGGCCTCGACGGCGGTGCGCCGGCGCAGCACCTGGGCCAGCTCCTCCCCGCTGCCGCCCTGCCGCAGGATGGCGGTGAGGCCGGCCAGCGCCTCGGCGTCGTCGGGCGCCAGCTCCAGCACCCGCGACCAGGCGTCGGCGGCCTGGCGGGCGTCGGCACCGGCGCGCGAGGCCAGCCGCGCCATGCGCCGCCGGTACTCGACGCGGACGGCGGGCTCGCGGGCCCGCTCGGCGTTCTCGGCCAGCAGCTGGGTCAGCTCCTCGCCCAGGCCCGCCTGGTCGGCGAGCTGCGCCGCCAGGTCCAGCGACTCGGCGGCGTCCGGCTCCTCCCGCACTGCCCGGGCCGCGGCCCGGAAGCCGGCCGCCGGGTCGCGCAGCGGCCCGGCGCGCAGCAGGGCGACGCGCCGCAGCAGCGCGGACCGCGCCGCGCCGGCCGGGGCGGCCAGCGCCCGGGCCTCCAGGGCCTCGCCGAGCTTCTGGTGCTCCCCTTCCCGCTCGTAGACCGGCTCCAGCAGGGCCGCCGCCGCCGCGGCCGTCGGGCCGGCGCCGCGCACCAGCTCCTCCAGGGCCAGCAGGGTGGCCGGATGGCGGGGCTCCTGCTCCAGCACCGTGCGCCAGGCCTCCAGCGCGCCGGGCAGGTCGGTGAGGCGCTGCTGCCGGATCCGGCCGAGGCGGTAGCGCAGCTCGGCCGCCTCCGCGCCGAGCCCGGGGGCGCGGGAGACCGCGGCCACCTCGCGCTCCAGCAGCCGCGCCACCTCGTCCCACCGCTCGGCGGCTCCCAGCAGTCGCCCCAGCTCGCGGAGCGCCGCCGGATCCTCGGGGTCGACCTGCAGGATCTGGCGATAAGCTTCCACGGCACCCTCCCGATCCGACAGCTGGCCCTCGAGGATCTGGGCCACCTCGGTCCACAGCTCGCGCCGGGCCGCCGGATCGGCGGCTCGCTCCGCCTGCCGGCGCCGCACCGCGCACAGGTCGCGCCAGGCGCCGCGGCGCCGGTGCAGCCTCGCCAGCTCGGCGAGGCTCTCCCCGCCCGGCTCCAGGGCGGCGGCCTCGGCGAGCCAGCGGGCGGCGTCGTCGAGCCGGCCCAGCGGGTCGGCGCAGAGGGCGGCGATGCGGCGCGCCAGCTCGGCGCGCGGCGCGCCCGAGAGGCCCGGCACCGCCGCCTCGTAGGCGCGCACCAGCTCGGCGTGCGCGGCCCCCTCGGCGGCGAGCCGCTCCAGCTCGGCGCGCGCCGCCGGGTCGTCCCGGCCGCCGGCGGCGGCGAGCCGCAGCTGCCGGGCTCGGGCCTCGAAGGCGGCGCGCCGGTCCCCGAGCCGCTCGCTGAGCTGCGCCAGCTCGGCGAGGAGCGCCGCCGCCTCGGCGGGCGCGGCCCCCTCGATGCGGGCGGGGAGCACGCGGACCAGCCCGCGGGCGTCGCCGGCGGCCCGCCAGGCCTCCTCCAGCACCCGGGCGGCGGCCTCCCGCGAGGCCGGCGCCGCCAGCAGCCGGTCCAGCGCCGCCAGGGCGCCGGGCTCGCGCCGGTCCTCGGACAGGATCTCGGCGCAGGCCTCGACGGCGCGCGCCGGGTCGACCCCCTCCAGCACCTCGGCGCGGCGCAGGAGCAGCGCGGTGCGCTCCGCGGGCTCGTCCAGCTTGAGCCGCGCCAGGTCGCGCAGCACCCGCACCCGGTCCTCGACGCGGCCGGCGCGCTCGTGGAGCGCCTCCAGCAGCGCCAGGGCCCCGGCGCGCTGCGGGTCGAGCCGCACCGCCTCCTCCAGCGCCGCGGCGGCGGCCGCCTCGTCGCCGAGCCCGGCGGAGAGCCGGCCCAGCTCCTCGAGGTGCGCCGCCTTCTCGGGGCCGGAGGCCAGCTCGGCGCG
>JAJZTO010000092.1 GCA_021848865.1 Myxococcales bacterium | reverse complement strand
CCGCGCGGCGGCTCCACCCGCGCCCGGGGGGCGAAGGCCCAGCCGAAGCGCACCACCAGCGCCTCGGCGAAGGAGGAGCCGGTGTACTGCATCCGCGGCGTGGGGCGGGGGAAGCCGCAGCCCCAGGTGTCGGCGACCGGCTGCGGCCCGGCCAGCAGCCGGCGGCGCCAGGCGAGGAGCAGCGCGGTCGCCAGCAGCAGCAGCGCGGCGGCCGTGGAGATCCGGACCGCCGAGCCGGCGGCGGTGGCGGCGGTCTCCGCCATCGCGGCGGCCGGCAGCCCCGACCAGGCGGCGGCGGCGCGGGCGAGGGTGGGGAGCAGCGCCGAGGGCCAGAGGCCGAGCGCGGCGCAGGCCGCCGCCAGGGCGGCCATGGGCAGGAGCATCGCCGCCCCCGGCTCGTGTCCCCGGGCGGCGTGGGGCGACCGGCCCTGGCCGAGGAAGACCGCCCCCACCACCTTGGCGAAGCAGGCGGCGGCCAGCCCGCCGATGAGCGCCAGCACCGGGGCGCCCAGCGCCGCGTAGTGGAACCGGGGGCCCGGGCCGCCGCCGAAGACGGTCCGGAAGGAGGCCATCGCCACCAGCCACTCCGAGGCGAAGCCGTTCAGCGGCGGCAGGCCGCTGATGGCCGCGGCGCCGACGGTGAAGAGCACGGCGGTGAGCGGCATGGTCCGGACCAGGCCGCCGAGGTGGTCGAGGTCCCGCGTCCCGGTGGACTCGACCACCGCCCCGGCGCCGAGGAAGAGCAGCGCCTTGAAGAGGGCGTGGTTCACCACGTGGAAGAGGCCGCCGGCGAGCCCCAGCAGCACCAGCCCGGGGTCGCCGCGGGTGCGGCCGAGCAGCGCCAGCCCCAGCCCCATGGCGATGATCCCGACGTTCTCGACCGAGTGGTAGGCGAGCAGCCGCTTCAGGTCGTGCTGGGCCAGCGCGAAGGCCACCCCCAGCACCCCGGAGACGGCGCCGGCGACGAGGAGGGTGACCCCCCAGGAGGCGGGCGGGTCGGCGAAGAAGCCGCTCACCCGCAGCAGGCCGTAGATGCCGGTCTTCAGCAGGACGCCGGAGAGGATGGCCGAGACGTGGCTGGGGGCGGCGGCGTGGGCCCCCGGGAGCCAGAAGTGGAGCGGCATGAGGCCGGCCTTGAGGCCGAAGCCGAGGAGCGCCAGCCCCCAGGCCCAGGCCGCGGTCCGGCCGGTGGCCGGCAGCGCCGCCATGCGGGCGAAGTCCCAGGAGCCGGCGGTCCGGGCCAGGAGCACGAAGAGGGCGAACAGCGCCAGGTTGGCGGTGTGGGCCGCGGCCAGGTAGACCAGGGCGGCGCGCTGGGTCTCGCGCTCCCGGTGCTCGGTGAGCACCATCAGGAAGCCCGAGAGCGCCATCACCTCCCAGCCGACCAGGAAGAGGATGGCGTTGTCGGCGGTGACGACCAGCGTCATGGCCGCGGTGCAGAGGCCGTAGAAGAGCTGGAGCCGGACGGCCTTCGCGCCGTGGCGCGCCTGCGGGTAGTAGGCGACGCCGTAGACCGCCCCCAGCGCCGGGACCACCAGCACCGGGAAGAGGAAGAGGGCCGAGAGCGGGTCGATCCGCACCGCGAAGCGGGCGAAGGGGGCCTGCCAGGCGACGGAGAGCGCCGGCGGCGCCGGCGCGCGCAGCGCCAGCACCGCGCCCGCGATCCCCAGCAGCGCCGCCAGCCCCAGCGCCGCCGCCGCCAGCCGCTGCGCCGCGGCCGGCCGGTTCCGCAAGAGGACGGCCAGGGTCCCGCTCGACGCCGCCAGGGCGGCGGCCGCGATGACCAGGGCCGGGCTCATGGGCGGCGGAGCACGTAGAAGACGACCAGCCCGACCAGGGTCAGCACCGTGTAGAGGAGCTGGACGTGCAGCCGCCCGGCCTGGTAGCGGCGCAGCGCCTGGAAGCGCCCGCCCACGGCGGCGAACACCGGGTCGAAGAGGCGGCGGCGGGCCGGGTCCACCCGCTCGAAGCGCAGCGACGAGCGGCCCGGGAAGAGGCCGCGGGGCGGCACGGCGCGGCCCTGCGGGGCGAGCGGGCGCGGCGCCAGCGAGCCGAGCAGGAACTGGCCGTAGGAGGAGGCGGTGTACTGCATCCGGGCGGCGGGGCGGGTGAAGCCGCAGCCCCAGGTGTCGGCGGCGGCCGGCGGCCGGGCGGCCAGCAGGCGGCGGCGCCAGAGCCAGGCGGCGGCGGCGAGGAGCGCCAGCACCAGCGCCGCGGCCTGCAGCGGGACCGCCAGCGAGCGGGTCGGGGCGGCGAGCAGCTCGGCGAGCCGCTCCGGAGACAGGCGGGCCACCTCGGCGACGGCCGGCGTCGCCAGCTTGACGGCCTGGCGGGGGAACAGGCCCAGGCCCAGGCAGGCCGCCGCCGGCAGGAGCAGCGGGCCCCAGGTGTCGAGCCCCGGCTCCCGCGCGTGCTCCGCCTCCGGGCTGCGCGGCGAGCCGAGCAGCGCCGTGCCGGCGAGCCGGGTGAAGGCCACGGCGGCCACCGCGCCGACCGTGGCCAGCGCCCCGACCGCCACCGCCGCCGCCAGCACCGTGGCGGCGGCGGAGGAGCGGATGGACTCGAGCAGCCCCAGGTAGAGCAGCCACTCGGAGACGAAGCCGTTCAGCGGGGGGAGCGCCGAGAGCGCGGCGGTCCCCACCAGGAGGAGCGCGCCCGTGGCCGGCAGCCGGCGCAGCAGGCCGCCCATCCGCTCGAGGTCGCGGGTGTGGGCGGCGTGGGCCACCGCGCCCCCGGCCATGAAGGCGAGCCCCTTCATGGCGGCGTGGTTCCAGACGTGCAGCAGCGCCGCCCCGAAGCCCAGGGCCGCGCCCAGCGGCGCCCCCTCGGCGGCGGAGGCGATGCCCAGGCCGATGCCCAGGAGCACCAGCCCGACGTTCTCCACGCTGGAGTAGGCGAGCGCCCGCTTGAGGTCGCTCTGGCCCGCCGCCAGGACGATGGCCGCCAGCGCGCCGCCGGCCCCCAGCACCGCCAGCAGCGCGCCCAGGGCCCCCGGGGGGGGAGGCAGGAAGGAGAGGGTGCGCAGCAGGCCGTAGACGCCGGCCTTGATCATCACCCCGGAGAGCAGCGCCGAGACGTGGCTGGGCGCGGCCGGGTGGGCCTCGGGCAGCCAGACGTGGAGCGGGACCAGGCCGGCCTTGGTGCCGAAGCCGACCAGGGCGAGGCCGGTGAAGAGCGCCGCCGGCAGCCCCGGCCGGGACCGCAGCAGGGCGAAGGCCTCGAAGTCCAGCCCGCCGGCCGCGCGCCCCAGCAGCAGGAAGAGCGCCACCACGAAGGCGGCCGAGAGGTGCGAGGCGACGAGGAAGGTCAGGCCGGCCCGGCGCACCTCGGGGTCCCGGTGGTCGAAGGTGACCAGCAGCCAGGAGGCGACCGTCATCAGCTCCCAGGCCACCAGGAAGAGGACGGCGTGGTGCGCCGAGAAGACCAGGGCCAGCGAGACCAGCAGCAGGTTGAAGAAGAGGGCGAAGGGGCCGAGCGCGCGCCCCCCGGCGGTGCGGCGCATGTAGCCGTGGCCGAAGAGGGCGGCGGGGATGGCGAGCCCGAAGAGCGCCACCAGGAAGAACGCGGAGAGCGGGTCGAGCCCGATGCGGACCGCGGCGAGCGGCTCGCTCCAGCGCAGCACCAGGACCGGGCCGCCCCCGCGCCGCAGCGCGCCGACGGCGGCGGCGAGCCCCAGGGCGCTCCCCAGGACGGCGCTGGCGGTGCCGAGGGTGAGGGCGGCGGGACGGCGCCCGGCGACGAGCGAGGCCACCCCGCCGGCGGCGAGGAGCCCGAGGGCCAGAAGGAAGAGTGTCAACGTGCGGGGAAACTACCCCCCGCGGCGGGGGGGTGCAAGGACGCGGTGCGGCGCGGCCGGGCCGGGACGGCCCGCACCGGCGGTGGCGGCCCCGCGCGGTCTCCTCGCCAGGGGCGCCGGATCGTGCTTCCCTCTGGCATGCCCGTGACCGCCCCCGCCGCCCCGCCCGCGCCGCGCACGCCCGAGGAGATCGAGCGCCACTGGTTCGAGACCGTCTACGCCGGCGACGGCGTGCCCCAGCTCACCCTGCGCGCGGTGCTCATGGGGATGCTGGTGGGCATGGCCCTGGCCTTCTCCAACATCTACGTGGGGCTCAAGGTGGGGTGGAGCCTCAACGTCGCCATCACCGCCGCCATCGTCTCCTTCGCGGTCTTCAAGGTGGTGCCGCTGAACTGGCTCCAGGCGCCGCGCCGGCTGGTCCTCTTCGACCGGCACGCCGACCGGCAGATCTCCATCCTGGAGGTGAACTGCCTGCAGTCCACCGCCTCGGCCTCCGGCTACTCCACCGGGCCCACGCTGGTCTCCGCCTTCTCCGCCTACCTGCTGGTCACCGGCGTCAAGGTCCCCTTCGGCATCACCCTGACGCTGGTGATCGTCCTCGGCCTGCTCGGCGTGTTCCTCGCCATCCCCATGAAGCGCAGCATGGTGAACGTCGAGCAGCTGCCCTTCCCGTCGGGCATCGCGGCCGCCGAGACCCTGCGCTCGCTCTTCGCCCACGGCGCCGACGCGGCGCGGAAGGCCCGGGCGCTCTTCGGCGGGATGGGCGCGGGCGCGCTGGTGGCCTGGTTCCGCGACGGCCGGCCGTCGCTCATCCCGGAGTTCGCGCCGCTGCCGGCGCTCCTCGGGCGCCTGGGCCTGCCGCGGCTGGCGCAGATCACCGATCCGGCCGGCTACACCCTCTCGGTGAACCTGTCGCTGCTGCTGGTGGGCGGCGGCGCCATCATGGGGATGCGCACCGCCGCCTCGATGCTCCTCGGCGCCGTCCTGAACTACGGGGTGATCGCGCCCTGGCTCCACGGCCGGGGGATCATCACCCGGCTGGGCTTCCGCGGCATCGTCTCCTGGTCGGTCTGGTGCGGCGTGGCGGTGATGACCTCGGCGGCGCTCTTCTCCTTCTTCTGGAACTGGCGGACCATCACCCGGGCCTTCGCCGGCCTGCGGCGGCGCGGCGCCGGCGACGACCCGCTGGCCCGCATCGAGGTGCCCGGCAGCTGGTTCGCGGCGGGCGTGCTGGTCGCCGGCGCCGGCGCCATGCTGGTGAACCGCCACGCCTTCGGCATCCCGGTGCTGATGACCGCCATCGCCATCGCCATCTCGGCGCTGATGGCGGTGGTGGCCTCCCGCGCCACCGGCGAGACCGACACCACGCCCATCGGGCCGGTGGGGAAGATCACCCAGCTGGTCTACGGCGTGCTCATGCCGCAGAACCTCACCGCGAACCTGATGACGGCCAACATCACCTCGTCGATGGCCATCGGCTCCGCCGACCTCCTCACCGACCTGAAGTCCGGCTACCTGCTCGGCGCCAACCCCCGCAAGCAGTTCCTGGCGCAGTTCTTCGGCGTCTTCTCCGGCGCCCTGGCCGCCACCGGCGCCTTCTTCGTCCTCATCCCCGACCCCTCGGCGCTGGGCGGCGACCGCTTCCCGGCGCCGGCGGCGCTGGTGTGGAAGGCGGTGGCGGAGCTGCTGGCCCGGGGGCTCGACTCCCTGCCGCCCTACGCGCTCACCTCGCTGTGGATCGGGGCGGCGGTCGGCGTCGGGCTCACCGCGGCCGAGAAGCTCTTCCCCCGCTCGCGCCGCTTCCTGCCCTCGCCGGTGGGCCTGGGCATGGCCTTCACCTTCCAGGGCTACTCCTCCGTCTCCTTCTTCCTCGGCGCCGTCGCCGCCTGGATCTGGCAGAAGCGCAGCCCGGCCACCGCCGCCCTCTTCGTGATCCCGGTGGCCTCCGGCGCCATCGCCGGCGAGTCGCTCACCGGCGTGCTGGTGGCGCTGCTGAACGTGCTCGGGGTGATGTAGGGGCGGTCAGGCGCGCCCGCCCAGCAGCGGCCGCGCCCCGGCCGCGTCCGCCTCGCCGAGCCGGAGGGCGTCGCCGGCCCGGGCCGCCGCCTCGCGCCCCACCAGCACCTGCCCGGGCCCGGCGCGGCCCGCCAGGCGCAGCGCGCCATCCGCCGCCGCGCCCACCACCTGGAGCTCCGGCTGCTCGGCGCTGGCGAAGTTCCCGGCGAGGACCGTCCCGGCGTCGAGGCCGGCCGAGACGCGCAGGCGCGGCTCGGGCTGGCCGGCCTCCAGGGCCGCCACCCGCTCCCGGACCTCCAGGACCGCCGCCGCCGCCCGCTCCATCCCGTCGGCGGCCGGCTGGAGCAGGCCGAAGACCGCCACCGCGCCGCCGGTGAGGCGCGTCTCCACCGCGGCGCCCTGCCCGAGCAGCAGGGTCCGCAGCGCCTCCTGCGCCGCCCGCACCCGCGCCGCCACCTCCTGGGGCGGGCGCGCCGCCGCGAGCGCCGCCAGGTCCACCAGCGCCACCGCCAGCACCGCGGCGTCGGGGCGGACCGCCGGCGCCAGCGGGTCCCCCTCGGCGGCGAGCAGGGCGGCGGCGGTGGCCGGCGGCAGGTGGCGCAGGAGCCGCTGCCGCTGCTCGTCGGCGACGCGGGTGCGGTCGGCGAGCCGGGCCCGGTCGATGGCCATGGCGGCCTGGAAGCCCACCAGGGTGGCCAATTCCAGATCTTCGGCGTTGAACGGCTCGGCGTAGGTGCGGTCCAGCACCAGCGCCCCGAGGATGCGGTTCTCCGCCCAGATGGGGGCCGCCATGCAGGAGCGGATGCCCTCGGCGATCACCGACTGGCTGCCGGAGAAGCGCTGGTCCTGCTGCGCGTCGAAGGTGAGGATGCCGGCGCGGGAGCGGATGGCCTCCTCCACCACGGTGTTGCTCAGGCGCGGCTCGGCGTCGGGCGGCTCGACGGCGTGCGGCACCATCTTCCCGCCCTCGCCGAGCAGGAGCACCGTGGCCCGCTCCGACCCCACCGCCCCGGCCAGGGTCCGCAGCACCTGGCCCAGGGTCTCGTCGAGCGAGGCCCCCGAGGTGGAGATCCGCCCGATCTCGTTGATCACCTGGATCTGCCGGCGGCTGGAGGTGGTGATGCCGCTCGGCGACCCGCGGCGCGCGGGCGGCTGCGCCCCGGGCTCCTCCGGCGGCTCGCTCCCCACCAGGTCGGCCAGGTAGCGGATGACGGTGCTCTCGCCCTGGACCAGGCCGCGCGCCTCCGGCGCCGGGCTGCCCCGCAGCTCGGTCTCGGTCTTGCCGAAGCGGACCTTGGCCCCCGGCTCCAGCCGGGCCTCCTGCACCCGCTCCTCGCCGACGAAGGTGCCGTTCCGGCTGTCGAGGTCCACCACCCAGAGGTCGGCCCCGCGCCGCTCGAAGAGGGCGTGCATCGAGGAGATCCAGGGGTCGGAGATCTGGACGTGGCACTCGGTCGAGCGCCCCACCACCGTGGGCACGTCGGGGAGGAAGAACACCGTCCCGCCGCAGATGCCGTTGATGATGAACAGTTCCGCCAAGTGGGGCCCGGTCCCGAATTGGGTGACGGTAAACGAGAATGATACCCTAACCGGCGGCGGCCAGGCCGATGTCGAGATGTCCCACCTGCCAGACGAGCCTCGAGGACTCGGCACGGGTGTGCCCGGTGGACGGCACGCCCATCGGGCCGCCCGATCCGCTGGTGGGCCGGGTCCTGGGCGACCGGTACCGGGTGCTGGCGGTCATCGGCGAGGGGGGGATGGGCACCGTCTACCGGGCCGAGCACGTGGTGCTCGGCAAGCGGATGGCGGTGAAGGTGCTGCGGCCCGGGTTCTCCAGCGACGAGGACCTGGTCCGGCGCTTCCAGCGGGAGGCGGCCGCCGCCAGCCGCATCGGCCAGGAGAACATCGTCGACGTCACCGACTTCGGCCGCACCCGCGAGGGCAACCTCTACTTCGTCATGGAGGAGCTGGACGGGTGCAGCCTGGCGGCGGTCCTGCTCCGGGACGGGCCGCTGCCCTTCGACCGGGCGGCGCGCATCCTGGGGCAGGTGTGCCGGGCGCTGGCCGCGGCCCACGCCCACGGCATCGTCCACCGGGACCTGAAGCCCGACAACGTGCTGGTGATGCGCGGCGAGGACGGCCAGGACTTCGTCAAGGTGGTGGACTTCGGCATCTCCAAGAGCCCGGGGGACGGCGGCGACCGCATCACCCGGGCCGGGACCATCATCGGCACGCCCGAGTACATGGCCCCGGAGCAGGGGGCGGCGGCGGCGGTGGACCACCGCGCCGACGTCTACGGCTTCGGCGTCCTGGCCTACGAGATGGTCACCGGCACCCTGCCGTTCCAGGGCCCGACGGCGGTGGCCACGCTGGTGGAGCACCAGACCCGGCCGCCCGAGCCGCCGGGGCGGCGGCGCGCCGGCCTGCCGCCGGCGTTCGAGGCCCTGATCCTGAAGGCCCTGCGGAAGCGGCCGCAGGAGCGGCAGCAGAGCATGGGGGAGGTGGCCGAGGAGCTGTCGCGCGTCCTCGCCGCCCTGGGGCTCCCGCCGGTGTACGACCCGAGCCGGACCCCGCCGCCGCGCCCGGTGCCGCAGCCGGGCCGCACGCTGCGCTTCCGCGCCGAGAATCGCCGCTCGCGCGGCGGCACCGTGGCCATCGACGCCCCGGAGCGGCTGCCCCTGCCGAGCGCGCAGCTCGCGCCCGAGGTGGGGGCGCCCGCCGCCGAGCGGCGCCGCCGCGCCGGGACGCGCGTGGCGGTGACGGTGGCGGTGCTGGCGGCCGTCGCCTCGGTCGCCGCCTGGGTGAGCTTCCGGGACGCCGCGGTGGCGGTCCGCCCGCCCCCCGCTCCGCCGCCCACCGCCGCGCTCCCGGCGCCTGCTCCGCCCCCGCCGGCGGTGCAGCCGGCGGCCGCCGTCGCCCTCGTGCCGCGGGAGGCCCTCCCCGTGACGCAGCCGGCGCCGCCCGCGCCGGCGCACCGGCCCGCCGCGGTCGCCTCCACGCGCCCGCGGCGCGCCCCGGCCGGGCACACGGCGCCTCCGAAGCCG
>JAJZTO010000091.1 GCA_021848865.1 Myxococcales bacterium | reverse complement strand
GTGAGCCAGCCCGACCGACGCCCCCGCATCCTGGTGGTCGACGACAACGCCGGGCTGGTGGCCAACCTCTCCGAGATCCTGGAGGAGCACGGCTACGTGGTGCGCGGGGCCGGCAGCTGCGCCCGGGCCCTGGAGGAGGCGGCGGCGGGCTTCGACGTGGCGCTGGTGGACCTGCGCCTCCCCGACGGCGACGGCACCGCGCTGGCGCCGCGCCTCAAGGACCGATCGCCCGACGGCGAGGTGGTGCTGCTCACCGGCTTCGCCACCCTGGAGTCGGCGGTGGCGGCGGTGCGGGCCGGCGCCTGCGCCTACCTGGTGAAGCCCTGCGCCACCCAGGAGCTGCTGGTCACCGTGGAGCAGGCGATGCGCCAGGTCCGGCTGCACCAGGAGAAGCGCGAGCTCTCCCGCCGGGCCCAGATGGCGGAGAAGCTGGCGGCGGTGGGCACCATGACCGCCGGGCTCTCCCACGAGATCCGCAACCCGCTGAACGCCGCGGCGCTGCAGCTCACCGTGCTGGAGCGGCGGCTGCAGAAGCTGGCCCGCGACGCGCAGCCGCCGCTGCTCGAGCCGCTGCAGCTGGTGAAGGACGAGATCCGCCGTCTCGACCACATCCTCGAGGACTTCCTGCAGTTCGCCCGCCCCCGCGAGTTCTCGCCCCGTCCGGTGAGCGTCCCGGCGGTCGTCACCAAGGTCCTGGACCTGCTGCAGGGCGAGGCCGAGCGCCGCGGGCTGGAGATCCGCCGCGACCTGGCCCCGGTCCCGCCGGTGGCCGGCGACGAGGAGCGACTGCGCCAGGTGCTGATGAACCTGGCCCTGAACGGCCTCGACGCCCTGCCGCGCGGCGGGGTGCTGGAGGTCTCCTGCCGCCTGGAGCAGCCCGACGCCCCCGAGGTGGCCATCTACGTGGACGACACCGGGCCCGGCGTCCCGGCCCGGGTGCGCGAGCGCATCTTCGAGCCCTTCTTCACCACCAAGGCCTCGGGCTCGGGGCTGGGGCTCTCCATCGTGCACGCCATCGTCACCCAGCACGGCGGCAGCATCCTGGTGGAGGAGGCGCCCGGCGGCGGGGCGCGCTTCGCGCTGCGGCTGCCGCGGGCCGCCTGAGGGCGCCCGGGGCGGGCCCGGCTAGTCGCCGTCCTTGGGGTCGCCGCCCTCGTCCGGATCCTCCGGCGTGCGGGCGCTCCGCTCGTCGCCGCCCGCGGCGTACTCCTTGAGCCGGTACTGGATCTTGCGCACGCTGATCCCCAGGATCTCCGCGGCCCGCGAGGTCGAGCCGCCCACCATCTCCAGCGTCCGGAGGATGGCCTCGCGCTCGATCTCGTAGAGGGTGGCGCCGGGGATGAGCGCGCCGGGCGCCCGCTCGCGCGGGCGGGGCCCGCGGAGGCTGGGCGGCAGGTCGTCGGCGCCGAGCTCGGCGCCCTTGGCCAGCACCACCGCCCGCTCCACCACGTTCTCCAGCTCGCGGACGTTGCCGGGCCAGTCGTGGGCCAGGAGGGCGTTGAGCGTGCCCGGCGCCAGCCCGCGCAGCTCCTTGCCGTAGGCCTTGCAGTACTTCTCGATGAAGTGGCTCACCAGCGCCGGGATGTCGCCCTTGCGCGACCGCAGCGGCGGCAGCGTCACCGCCACCACGTTGAGCCGGTAGTACAGGTCCTCGCGGAACTTGCCGCCCTTCACCTCGGCGGCCAGGTCGCGGTTGGTGGCGGCCACCATGCGCACGTCCACCTTGAGCGTGCTGGTCCCGCCGACCCGCTCGAACTCCTTCTGCTGCAGCACCCGCAGGAGCTTGATCTGGGTCGAGGGCGAGATGTCCCCGATCTCGTCGAGGAAGAGCGTGCCGCCGTCGGCCAGCTCGAAGCGCCCCTCCTTGCGGCCGATGGCGCCGGTGAAGGCCCCCTTCTCGTGGCCGAACAGCTCGCTCTCCAGCAGGGTCTCGGAGAGCGCGGCGCAGTTCACCTTGACGAAGGGCTTGTCGCGGCGCGGGGACTCCTCGTGGAGCGCCTGGGCGATGAGCTCCTTGCCGGTGCCCGACTCCCCGAGGATCAGCACGGTGGCCCGCGTGGGAGCGGCCCGCTTCACCACCTCGTAGACCGCCTGCAGCTCCGGGGCGTCGCCGACGATGTTGTGGAAGCGGTAGCGCTCGCGGACCCGCTCGCGCAGGTTCTGGGTGTCCCGCTGCAGGCGCAGCTTCTCCAGCGCCTTCTCGAGGACCACCAGCACCGCGTCCACGTCCAGCGGCTTGACCAGGTAGTTCTCGGCGCCGGCCCGCATCGCCTCCACCGCCGCCTCGACGCTGGCGAAGGCGGTCATCATCACGAAGACGGCGTCGGAGCCCTGCTCCCGGGCCCGCTTCAGCAGGGTGATGCCGTCCATGCGCGGCATGCGCACGTCGGCCAGGACCGCGGCCGGGGCGAAGCCGGGCAGGAGCGCCAGGGCCTCCTCGCCGTCGGCCGCCTCGGCGACCTCGTACCCTTCCTCGGAGAGGATGGTCCGCAGCGCCACGCGGGCGTTCTGCTCGTCGTCGGCGACGAGGATGCGCTCCTTCGTCATCCGGGGTCCCGCCTTGGCCACGGTCATTTCCCGCATTCATGCCACGCGGACGCAAAACTTGCATCACTCTTTTCCCACCGCAATCGTTGCGTGCGGCCGCCAGGCCGGATCATGCCGTTGTGACGGCCGGTTACGGGTCCGGCCGCGCAAACGATTTCCACACTTGAGCGAGATCAGCTAGGTGGCCGCCGGCCTCGACGGCTCCTCGAGCCGCCCGAGCCGGTCGTAGGGGCGCCAGCGGAAGCGCGCGCCCAGGGACTCGGCCAGGCGCCGGCAAGGCTCCTCCTCGAGGCCGGGGACGGCCACCGCGCTCGCCGCCACGTCGGGGACGAGCCGCACGGCGCGGCGGAGGAAGTCCTGGACCGCGGCGAAGGCCGCCGGCCCGTGGGGGCTCGGGCAGAGCCAGGCGTAGGTGTCGGCGTCGGCGGCGTTCAGCGAGACGCTGAGCGCGTCCACGCCCGCCGCGGCCAGCTCCGGGACCACGTCCCGCCCCTCGCGCAGGCTGGCGAGCCCGTCGGTGTCCACCCGCACCCGGCGCACCCCCGCCGCCTTCAGGCGGCGGGTGATCTCCAGCAGCACCGCCAGCCGGCGGGTCGGCTCGCCGAAGCCGGTGAAGCAGACCTCGCTGCGGCCGGCCAGCCCGGCGCCCAGGACCGCCTCCCAGACCTCGTCCGCCTCCGGCGCCCGGGCGAGGCGCAGGTCGAAGCCGCCGACGGTGAAGTCGCCGTCGCGGATCTTCGGGCAGAAGAGGCAGGCCAGCGTGCAGGCGCTGGTGAGGTTCAGGTAGAGCGCGTCGCCGAGCGGGTAGGCGTGGACGGGCGCGGCGCGGGCGGGCGGGGTCACGCCCTCCTTGATAGGCCGGTTCGGGCGCGGCCGCCATCCCACCGCCGCGTCCGCCGCGGCGGGACCGCGGACCTCAGCCCGCGAGGTCGCGCAGCCCCGAGCAGGAGAGGCAGTACTTCGCCTCCGGGATGGCGCGGATCCGCTGCAGGCCCAGGGGGCCGCCGCAGGCGAGGCAGGTCCCGTAGCTCCCGTCGGCGATCCGGCGCAGCGCCGCGTCGATGGCCTCGAGCTCCCGGCGGCGCTCCTCCGACGGCGGCTCCGGCGCCGACTCCCAGTCGTTCCAGGCGGGGGACGGGGAGACGGGCGGCGCCACGGGGGGCCGCCACAGCGACTCCCGCCGCCGCAGGAGCAGCGTCTGCGCCTCGATCTCGATCCGGCTCATGAGCGTTCGCCCGCCGGCACCGCGCTTTTCACGTCGCGTGCCCGCCGAAAACCGGCGTGATGGCGGAAGGTTGCGCCGAGGCGGCCCGCCGGCGGCGCCGCACCTCTTGCGCGAGAAAGGGGCCGGGCGTCAGGGTTTGCGCCCGGGCCGGCGGGCGCCCGCCACCCTATCCCGGAAGCGCGCGGCGAACGGCCGGGCCGGCGGCCAGGTCGAGCGGGCCGCCGTCGGGGAGGCCGGTGGCCGCGTCGCAGAGGCGCGCCAGCGGCGTGGCGAAGGTCTCGCGGCTCCGGACCGGCGCGGCCGAGCGCGCCCGCCGGCCGTCGGCGAGCTCGAGCAAGGTGCCCGGCGGGAAGGCCCCGAGCGCGTTCACCGCCAGCTGCACCAGCGCCGGGTGGTAGTGGGTGCCGGCGGCGCGCGCCATGGCGCCGAGGACGTCGGCGCGGCTGACCCGCTGGCCGTGCACCCGCTCGAAGGTCGCGTAGTCCTCGGCGATGCGGAGGATCGCGCCCAGGGCCGATGGCGGGCCCCGCGGCTCGGACTGGCCGCGGTGGTGCTCCAACACCCCCCGGAGCCTCCTCAGCTTGGAGTCGCTGAAGCCGCGCTGCCGCAGCAGCACGCGGGCCCCTTCCCCCGGATGGCGCGCCAGCCCGTCGGGGCCGGCCAGCTCGGCGCCGCCGCCCAGGGAGGCGTACCCGGCGTCGTGCACCAGCGCCGCGACGCCCAGGTCCTGCTGCACCGCGCTCGGGAGGCCCGCCGCCTGGCCGAGGAGCAGGGCGTGGAGGGCCACGGTCACGGCGTGGGAGCCCCGCGCCGGGCCGGTGAGCCAGGTGTCCCAGAGCCCGGGGGAGTGCGGGCCGGCCTCCAGCAGCATGGCCACGGTCCGGCGCAGCGGCAGCGGGTTGAAGGCGCGGCCCGACGCCAGCGCCGCCGCCGCCGCGGCGGCCTGCGCCCCGGCGCGCTCCAGGGCGCCCGCGGCGTCCACCTGGCCGGTCTCGGGGTTCTCCGAGGTCCGGAAGCGGTGGATCCCCTGCAGCTCCACCGCGGCCAGCCCTTCGGCCTGGAGCCGCTCCCGCAGCGCCGTGCGCGGGGCCGGCTCGGCCGCCGGCTGCGCGAAGGCGGCCACCAGCGCCCGCACCTGCCCCGGCGCCAGCGGGCCGTGGAAGAGAAGGCCGCCGACGTTGTGCTTGCGCAGCTCCGCCCCGAGATCGTGGATGCCGGGCCGCCCCTCGGCGCGCAGCCGCATCTCGTTGACGAAGGCCTGGGCGTCCACCGCCGCCAGGTGCACCACGCCGACGAGGTCCACCAGGGCCGCGAGCGCCCGCGCGCACTCGGCCACCGGGGCGTCGAAGGCCCGGTTGTCCGCGGCGTGCACGCGGGTCATCTTCAGCAGGCCGGCCAGCATCTGGGCCAGCGCCTCGCCGTTCTCGCGCACGCGCTGGGAGAGCTCGCGATCCTCCCCGGCGCGCGCCCGGCCCAGGGTCCGCGCCAGGCTCTGCTGCGCCTGCCCCAGCTCATCCACGGCCCGGCCCCTTTCGCCGCCGCGCCATCGCGGCGAGGCAGTGCCGGCGCAGCTCGTCGGTGGCCTCCGCGGCGAGCGCCTGCAGCTGCCGCTCCGCCTCGGCCCCGGGGACGGCGGCCAGCCCGGCCACCGCCGCCCACTGCAGCCGCTTCTGCTGCGCCGTGAGCCCCACCAGGAAGCGCCCCCGGGGATGCAGCCAGGCGGCGAAGAGCCGGCTCGCCGGGATGGGCGCCACCTCCGCCAGCGCCTGGCCCAGCGCCTCCACCTCGCGCGGCGAGCGCTCCGCCCCCTCCAGCGCCGCGGTCAGCGCCTGGACCGCCGTCTCGTCGCCGCGCCGGCCCAGCACCTCGGCCGCCTTCAGCCGGATCGCCTCGGCGGGGTCCTGGAGCAGGGCCGCCACCGGCGCCACCGGCACCTCGCCCGGCGCCAGCGCCAGGGCCTCGAGCCCCTCGGCGCGCAGGGCGGTGTCGCGCTGCTGCAGGAGCAGCCTCGCCACCTCCAGGGCGCGCTCCGGGGCCCGCGCCACCAGCCCCTGCGCCAGCGCCCGGGTGAGGCCCGGCTCGAGGCCGGGCAGCCGCTTCAGCACCGCGTCGGCCTCGCGCGGCAGCCGCGCCAGCACCAGCCGCAGCAGCAGCGCGCGGCGGGCCTCGCCGGTCTCGGCGGCGAGGCGGTCCACCGCCGCGCCCAGCCCCAGGAGCGGCGCCAGCGCCATCAGGTCGGCCGGCAGCTCGGCGGCGTCCGCGGGGAGGCCGTCCAGGACCAGGTCGAGGGTGCGGGCGTCCCCCAGGCCGGAGAGGAGGTGGTCGCGCACCTCGGCCAGCCCGGCCTGGCCGATGATCTCCACCAGCTGGCGGAGCTCGGCGAGCTGCCCGTCGGCCAGGAAGGCGTCGCGCAGCTCGGCGAAGAACTGCACCAGCTCGGCGTAGGGTCGCGGCCACTGGCCGCGCACCGCCTCGACGAGCAGCTCGCGCGCCAGCGCCAGCGCCCCGCGGGCCGCGCCCGCCCCGCTCTCCTCCGCCCGGATCGCCTCCAGCGCCTCGGGCGCCACCGGCCGCCAGGCCAGCGGCGACGGCGCCGGGAGGCGCGGCAGCGGCGTGTCCCACCCCTCCGGCGCCTGGGCGCCCGCCTGCTCCCGCTCGCCGGGCGGCTCCGGCTCGGGCCGCTCCTCGTCCGGGGCCAGCCCCTCCACGGCCACCAGCTTGACGCCGCGGAGGCGGGCGGCGCGCAGCAGGGTCACCGCGTCCTCCTCCTGCTGCCGCACCACGGTGTAGCGCAGCGCCACGATCCGCAGCAGCTCCAGCAGCTCCTCCCAGCCCGCCTCCGGCTGGAGCGTGAGCCGGCGGACGCCGTCGCGGAACAGCTTGAAGGCCATCGACTTCTCGCGGTCCTGATCCTCGTAGACCCGCTCGCCCCGCAGGACGATCTCGAAGGGGCGCACGTCCAGGGGCAGCTCGCCGTGCGCGTCGAGCGCGGCCCGGCTCTTCACGCGCCAGGTGTCCAGGAGCTGGCGGATGACCTCGTTGCCGGCGTCGTAGAGCACGAAGCTGCGCGCGGCGCGCGCCAGGGCCTGGACCGCGGCGGCGGCGGCCTGGGCGGCCGGCGATCCGGTGGCGGGCCCGACGGGGGAAGGCTGCTGGGCGGTGGGGGTCGGCATCCGGCGTCCCGGGAGAGGATACGACCCCCGGAAGGGCGGTGCGTCAATCCCGCGCCCCGGGGATGCGGTATCACTCGGGACGGGATGTGCGGCCGGTTCACCCTCACCGTCGCCGACGTGGCCGAGCTGGCCCGGGAGCTCTCCGCCGAGCTGGACCGGCTCCGGGCCGGGGACTACCGGCCTCGCTACAACGTGGCGCCGACGGACGGCCACTGGGTGGTCCGCCGGGTGGACGGCGGGAGGCGGCTCTCCCCGGCGCGCTTCGGCTTCACCGTCCCCGGCCGGGCGCCGCTCATCAACGCCCGCGCCGAGACCGCGGAGCGGCTCGCCACCTTCCGCCGCCCGTTCCGCGAGGGGCGCTGCCTCGTCCCCGCCGACGGGTTCTACGAGTGGACCGGCCCCGCCGGCGCGCGGCGCCCGCTCTGGTTCCACCCCTCCGGCGGCGGCCTGCTGCTGCTCGCTGGCCTGTGGCGCGAGGAGCAGGGGGAGCTGGCCTTCGTGATCCTCACCACCCCGGCCGGCCCCGACGTGGCCCGGATCCACGACCGGATGCCGGCGGTGCTGTCGGCGGACGCCGCCGAGGGCTGGCTGGAGCGGCCGGACCCGGCGCTGCTGGCGCCCGCGCCGGAGGGGTGGCTGCGGTCGCACGAGGTGTCCCCGCGGGTCAACGCGGCGGCCAACGACGACCCGGGGCTGCTCGACCCGGTCCCGGGACAGGGCCGCCTCCTCTAGAAGCGCCGGGAATCGCGGCGTTCCGGGTTGTCTCGCCGCCCCGCTTCGGCTAGCTTCCGCGGGCTATGGAAAAGACCTGGGCCAAGGACGTCAAGGAGGGCGAGAAGGTGAAGAGCACCTTCCTGGTCGCCCGCAAGGCCGTCCCGACGGCGAAGAGCGGCAAGACCTACCTGGCCGTCACGCTCCACGACAAGACCGGCGAGCTGGAGGCGCGGGCCTTCGACCGCGTCGAGGAGCTGGCCGCGCTCTTCGAGGAGAAGGACTACGTGGAGATCGAGGGGCAGATCGGCACCTTCCAGGGCCGGCCCCAGCTGCGCGTCGAGTCGGCCGCCAAGGTGGACCCGGCCGGCCTGGACGCGGCCGAGTTCCTCTTCGTCCCGCCGCCGGAGCCCAAGAAGCCGGAGCGCTCCGGCTTCTCCGACGCCGAGGAGACGCTCTGGAAGGAGCTGCAGGGGCTCCTCGAGTCCCTCGCCGACGAGCACGTCAAGGACCTGGTGAAGTCCTTCCTCCTCGACGAGGACGTCGCCGCCCGGCTGCGCCGCGCCCCGGCGGCCAAGACGGTCCACCACGCCTACGCCGGCGGCCTGCTGGAGCACACGGTGAGCTGCCTGAAGCTGGCGCACCGGCTGGCCGACCACTACCCGCAGGTGGACCGCGACCTGCTGGTCGCCGGCGCCTTCCTGCACGACCTGGGCAAGATCCGCGAGCTCTCCTACGGCGGCGGCACCGAGTACTCCGACGAGGGGCGCCTGGTGGGCCACCTGGTGATGACCGCCCAGTGGATCCACGACAAGGCGCGCCGCGTGGGCGTGCCCCGCGAGCTGGAGCACCACCTGGTGCACATCGTCCTCGCCCACCACGGCAAGCGGGAGTACGGCTCGCCCAAGGAGCCGGCCACGCTGGAGGCCGCGCTGGTCCACTTCCTCGACGAGATGGACAGCCGGGTGAACAGCTGGCTCAACCTCATGGGGCGCGAGGGCGGCAGCCGCCGCTGGACCGACGCCCAGAACCTCTACGGCCAGCACATCTGGCGCGGGACGCTGCCCACCGTCCAGGCGGAGAAGAAGGGGCCGCCGCCCGAGCTGATGACGCCGACCATCTACGTGCCCCGCGAGGGCCAGGGCGGCTCCAGGCCGCAGCAGCCCCGCAACAAGAAGGCGCAGCAGCCGCGGCCGCCGCGCGAGCCGCGGGCCGAGCGGCCCAAGGCCGCCGCCC
>JAJZTO010000090.1 GCA_021848865.1 Myxococcales bacterium | reverse complement strand
CTCGCGCGGCGCGATGACGACGTCGAGCGCGCCAAAAGCCGGGTACAGCGTCAAGCCGATGAAGAGGGCCGTCCGGAGCCCGCGCCGGTTTCGCGCCTCGAGCCAGCGGCGCCAGAGCGGCTCGACCGGATCCTCCGGCGGGCCCATGCTCAGGTGACGACGAACTCGATGAAGGGGTTGGCGCCGCTCTCCTCCTCCAGGATGCGGAGCTGCGCCCCGGGCACCGCCCGGGCGCCCATGTCGAGCAGCTGCTGGCGCGTCCGGTAGATCAGCGGCCAGTCGAGGTGGTGCTCCATGATCCAGCGCGAGGGGTGGTCCACCATGTTGGCGACGAGCAGCTGCCCGCCCGGGGCCACCGCCGAGGCCAGGTGGCGCGCCAGGACCACGGCGGTGCGCTCCTGGAAGTAGTCGAAGAGGCCGGCGGAGTAGACCAGGTCGAAGGTGCCGAACGGCTCGAAGAGCCGCGCGTCGCGCAGCAGCCGCTTCACCGAGTCGTGGAGGAAGGTGAGCTGCACCTCCCGGGGGAACCGCGCCTCGACCGCCGCGCTGAGGCGGCGCCAGGCGTGGGCCAGGGCGTTCTTGTCCTGCTCGAAGAGCACGACCTCGAGCGGCACCGGGACGTCCTCCAGCTCGTTCGCCAGCTCGAACAGCTCCTGGGCCGGGCCGGCCGCGATGGAGAGGATCCGGACCGGCTTCCGGGAGCCGGTGCGCCGCTCGAGCAGGGCCCGGATCTGCCGCTTCACCAGGTCCTTCCGGTAGCGGACCGCCTTGGCGGCGCAGGAGTTGGTGAAGGCGAGCCCGACCGCGCGGGCGAACAGCGTCGTCCCCTCGAAGTTGCGCTCGTAGATGAAGTTCATCACCTCGTAGTCGCCCGGGTACCCGAAGGGCTTGTGGCGGGCCCGGTGGAGGATGGGGGCCTGCATCAGGTACTCGTCGACGTGGCGCTGCGACCACTCCTTGGCCGCCTCGTTGGCGTGCTTGCCCGGCAGGTCGCGCACCGCGGCGTCGATCTCCTCGCTCAGGCGGTTGGCCTCGGCGACGAAGTCGCCGCGCAGCGAGGCCACCAGCGCCGCCTGGGCCGGATGGCCCTGCGGCCCCTGCAGCACGCTCCACGGCAGGGTGGTCTCGAGCGCGTCGAGCTCCTCCTTGGCGTCCTCGAGGAGCAGCCGCAGCTCGGCCACCAGGGCCTGGAACCGCTCCCCCCCCTCGACCCGCAGGGACCGCCCGTGCGCCGGGTCGCCGGCGCGCTTCGCCTCCCAGGCCCGGACCCCACGCAGCTGCAGCAGCTCCTCGACGTCCAGGAGGTAGTTCTCGAAGGAGATCCCGACGACCTTGGTCTCCCCCCGCTCCCGCACCGAGCCCACCCGGGCGGAGCCGCGAAACGGCTCGTAGCCGTCGAAGCGCACGGCGATCCGGAGGCGCTGACCCTGCGACACCGGCGTGTCCAGGGGCCAGGCCACCGCCACGCCGCTCTGGGACACGTCGAGCACCGCGCACTCGGGGCCGTTCTTGCCCCCGACCACCGACACCCGGCCCGCCAGCGGGGCCAGCTCCGCCGCCGTGTAGCGATGCGGCCGGAAGAAGACGCCGCGCCCCTCGCCCCCGTCCAGCTCCTCGTAGGTCCGGATGCGGGGCGCCTCGCTCAGGGCCAGCGGCGGGCTCACGGCGCGCGGGCGCGCTGCCGCGGGCCGATCGTTCGACGGGCTCTCCACCGGCTCCACGGGCGACACGGTCTTCACGGACTCCTCCTCTGCGCTGCCTGCGGAACCACGTTCCCGGGGGGCCGGGGCGTCACGACGCCGGCCCCGCCACCGGGAGGACCACCTCGAAGCGGGCGCCCCGACCCGGCGCCTGGGCGGGCGCGCCGATGCGCCCGCGGTGCGAGTCCACCACCAGCCGCGCCATGTAGAGGCCCAGCCCCAGCCCCTGCTCGCCCTTCCCCGAGGCGAACGGCTGGAACAGCCGCTCGCGCACCGCCGGCGCCACGCCCGGGCCGTCGTCCTCGACCGCGATCTCGACCTCGGCCGGCGAGAGGGCCTGCGCCGAGATGCGGACGCGGCCGCCCTCCGCGGTCGCCTGCAGGGCGTTGCGGACCAGGTTCACCAGGACCTGCGTCAGCTTCTGGCGGTCGGCCCGCATCCGGGGGAGCGCCTGGCCCAGCGCCGTCTCCACCTTCCGCGTCCGGAAGAGCGGGTCCATGCGGGAGATGGAGACGGCGTCCGCCACCAGCGCGGCGGGGTCCAGCTCCACCAGCTTCAGCTCCAGCGTGCCGGCCCGCGAGAAGTCGCGGAAGGTCTGCAGGGTCCGCAGCAGGTTGTCCACGTGGGTGAGCCCCAGCCCCACCATCCGGCGAAGCTCCGGCGAGACGCTGGCCTGCGCCATCTCCCACTCGACGGCGCGCAGCCCGGTGACGACGTTGGCGAGGTCGTGGGCCACGCCCGAGGAGAGGCGGCCGATGGTGCCGAGCCGCTCCAGGTGGAGCAGCATCTGCTGCTGGGTCCGCAGCTCCTCCAGCGAGGCGCGCAGCTCCTCGCTGCGCTCGGCCAGCTGCGAGACCAGCCGCTCGATGGTGCGCCGGTGCTCGACCATCGCCGACGCCTGTTCCACCGCCTGCAGGATGTCGGACGGCTCCCAGGGCTTGCGGAGGAAGCGGAAGGCGCGCGCCCGGTTGATGGCCGCCTCCAGCGCCTGCATGTCGGCGTAGCCGGTGAGGACGATCCCCGCGACGTCCGGCCTGCGCCGGCCGATCTCCTCCAGCAGGTCCACGCCGGTCATGCCCGGCATCCGCTGGTCGGCGACGACGACGTCGAGCCGCTCGCGGTCGGCCACCTCGAGGGCCTCCTTCCCGGAGGTCGCCTCGTGGATCCGCCAGCGGTCCTCGAGGAGGTCGCGCAGGACCCGGAGGTTCAAGGGCTCGTCGTCGACGAGGAGGAGGGCGCCGGCAAGCTGGCTCCCGATCCCCGTGTTCTCGACGAGCGCCGACAGCTCCGCGTGCGAACTCAACGCCACCTCCTTCAACGCGCCATGCTCGTGGTACAGCGTAGTCGCGCTTCTTGCGGCGGCAAATTTTTCCTTGGCGATATCGCGAACATAGCACATGCCGGGTGCGAACCACCATTCCGGGGCGTGTGCGCTGCTGTCGTACCTGGCGCGATGCCCGGCACGCGCGACCTGTACCCGGCACGCGGGACGGCACGCGCGACGAAAAAGGGCCGGAACTCCTGGATTCATCCAGGGATTCCGGCCCTTCGAAGTGGGCGCCGCAGGTTTCGAACCTGCGACCCCTGCCGTGTGAAGGCAGTGCTCTACCGCTGAGCTAGGCGCCCGATGCTACAGGGGCGCGGAGTATGCCGTCCGGGCCTTTTCCCGTCAACGGTCTCGCGCCGGTGGACGCGCCGCCGCCCCGGCGGGGCCGCTCAGCCCCTCCGCAGCCAGCCGAGCAGCCCGCCGCTGCGCCGCGCGTCCGCTCCCGGCGACGGCCCGGCGGCCAGCCGGCTGCGCGCCAGCTCGTCGGCCACGGCCCGGCGCAGCGACTCCGGGGTGTCGCGGGTGGCGAAGGAGACCTCGCGCATGCCCTGGTCCGGATCGTCGAAGCTCACCTTGAGCAGGCACTCCTCGTCGAGCCGGAAGTCGATGCGCCGTCCCGTGGCCGCGGCCGGCAGCCGGATGGAGCCCAGGAACTCGTTGTCCACCATCCGGTCCGACTCGCCCTGGAAGATGTCGATCTCGATGGGCTGGCCCGGCTCGCGCGGCGGCGGCAGCCGGAAGGAGCGGGAGCTGGGGATGGCCAGGTTCTTGTCCAGCACGCGGCGCACCCGCCCCTGGGGCGTGGCGATGCCGATGGGCATGGAGAGCACGTCCACCAGCGTCACCGCGTCGATCTGGTCGAGCGAATCGGCGAGCAGCGCGGCGCCCAGGGCCACGCACTCGTCGGGGTGGACCCCCTTGCGCGGCCGGCGCCCGTAGTGCTCGAAGAGCTTCTCCTGGACCAGCGGCATGCGCGACTGGCCCCCCACCAGGATGACCTCGTCGATCTGGTCGGGCCGCAGCCCCTTCTCCTCCAGCACCCGGTCGCAGATGGCGAAGGTGCGCTCGACCAGGTCGTCGGTCAGCTCGTTGAGCTGGCTCCTCGACAGCGGCATGCGCACGTCCAGCGGCTTCCCCTTCCGCTCCTCGATGTAGGGCAGGTCGAGGGTGACGTTGGGGATCAGCGTCAGGTCGATCTTCGCCGCCTCGGCGCCGTTCTTGATGCGCTGCAGGGCGATGGGGGAATCGGCCAGGTCCACCTTGTGCTCCTGCCAGAACCGATCCAGCACCCAGTCGATGATGCGGTTGTCGAAGTCCACGCCGCCGAGGAAGGTGTCGCCGCCGGTGGCCAGCACCTCGAAGACGTTGCCGGAGAGCTGCAGCACCGAGACGTCGAAGGTGCCGCCCCCCAGGTCGTAGACCAGGATCCGCTGGTCCAGCCCCCGGTTGAAGCCGTAGGCCAGCGCCGCCGCGGTGGGCTCGTTGACGATGCGCTTGACGTCGAAGCCGGCCAGCCGCCCGGCCTCCTTCACCGCCTGGCGCTGGTTGTCGTTGTAGTAGGCCGGCACCGAGATCACCGCCTCGGTGATGGTCCGGGCCAGGAAGGTCTGGGCCATGGTCTTCAGGTGGCCCAGCACCATCCCGGAGATCTCCGGGAGCGAGAACACCTTGCCGCCGAGCCGGACCGCCGCCTCCCCCTGCGGCCCCTCGACGATCTCGTAGGCGTAGTAGCTGCGCAGCTCCTGCACCACCCGGGAGTTGAACTTGCGGCCGATGATCCGCTTGGCCCCGTAGATGGTGTTCTGGGGGTTCACCACCATCTGGTCGCGCGCCACCGCGCCCACCAGCAGGTCCCCCTTCTCGGAGAGCGCCACCACCGACGGCAGGATCAGGCTGCCGCGATCGGTCGGCACCACCCGCGGGATGCGGTTCCTCACGTGGGCCACGCAGGTGTTGGTGGTCCCCAGGTCGATGCCCAGGATCGGCTTCTCTCGGCCCGTCGGCGAGGGCATTGGCTGATCTCTAGCACACGGCCCGCGGAGCCGCGCCTTTCCACCCTAGAACGGGACGTCGCTCCCCGACCCTCCGTCCCGATTTCCCGGGACGTCCTCCCCCTCCTCCGTCCCTTCCCGGTCCGGCGTGCCGAAAAGGCTCGGCAAGGCCAGGGCCCCGGCCGGAACGCCGGGCCGCGGCGGGAGCGCCCCCGCCTCCGGCCCGCCCCCCTCCAGCCGCGGCGGCCCGGCCGGATCGTCGAGCTGCCAGCGCTCGTAGACCGCCGGCTCGGCCGGCAGCTCCTCCAGGAAGCGCGAGGCCTTCAGCACCACCCGCTCCCGGTCGCGCGGCGCCGCCACCAGCGGGAAGCAGAGGTAGAGCTCGTCCCGGGCGCGGGTGCAGGCGACGTAGAAGAGGCGCCGCTCCTCCTCCTCGCCGTCGCGGTCCTTCAGCGCCTGGGCGCTGGGGAAGCGCCCGTCGGCCAGCCACACCAGGAAGACGGCCCGCCACTCCAGCCCCTTGGCCTGGTGGACCGAGGAGAGGACCATCTTCTCGTCCGGCTCGCCCCCCTCGGAGACGGTCTCGGCGGCCAGCTCGGTGAGGAGCGAGACCTCGGCCAGGAAGGCCTCGGTGTCCTCGTACCCCCGGGCGTACTCCGCCAGCTGGCGCACGTCCTCGACGCGCGAGTCGGCGTTCAGGAACTCGACCTTCAGGTAGTCCTCGTACCCCTCCTCCAGCACCGCCTCGATCGACTCGCCCGGCAGGTCGCGGGTCGGCGGCCGCGCCAGGCGCCGCAGCAGCTCGGCCAGGCGCCGGTAGCCGGGGCGCCCCTTGGGCGGGACCTGCCCGGCCACGTCGGGCGCGAGCAGCTCCTCCACCGAGCCGGCGCCGCCGCGCCGCCGCGCCAGGAGCGCGCTCCAGAGCTGCTCGGCGGTGGCGGTCCCGACGCCCGGCGCCAGCCGCAGGCAGCGCTTCAGGGCCAGCTCGTCGCCCGGGTTGCGGGCGAAGCGCAGGTGGGCGAGCACGTCCTTGATGTGGGCCGCCTCGAAGAAGCGCACGCCGCTGCGCACCACGAAGGGGATCCCGCGCCGCGCCAGCTCGAACTGGATCTCCATCGAGTGGTGGTGCGCCCGGTAGAGCACGGCGATCTCCGGCAGCGGGACGCCCTCGTCGCGCAGCTCCAGCACCCGCTGGGCCACGAAGGCCGCCTGCTGGCCGACGTCGCGGCAGGGCACCAGCGCCGGCAGCGGCCCGGCGGCCCGGACCGCGCTCAGCTCCTTCTCGAACTGCTTCAGGTTGCAGGCGATGGAGCGGTTCGCCAGCTCCAGGATCTGCGGGGTGGAGCGGTAGTTGACGGTGAGGTCGAAGCGCCGGGCGTCGGGGTAGCGCCGCTCGAACTCCAGGATGTTGGCGAAGTGGGCGCCGCGGAAGCCGTAGATGCACTGGGCGTCGTCGCCGACCACGCACAGGTTGCGGTGCACCGAGGCCAGCAGGTCCACCACGTCGCCCTGGAGCTTGTTGGTGTCCTGGTACTCGTCCACCAGCAGGTTCCGGAAGCGCTCCCCCAGCCGCTGCCGCACCTCGGGGTGCTCGGCCAGGAGCACCTTCCAGTGCAGCAGCAGGTCGTCGAAGTCCATGGCGTTGAGCTGCTGCTTGCGCTCGGCGTAGCGCCGCGCCACCCGGAGGACGTCGTCGGTCAGCGGCAGGAACTGCGGCCGGCGGTCGGCCACCACCTCGGCGAGCGGCGTCTGGGTGTTCACCGCCATCGAGACCAGGTCGAGGAGCACGTCGGCCTTGGGGAAGCGCCGGGCCCCGACGGCCAGGCCGCGGTCGGCGATGGAGGCGCCCATCACGTCGCGCGAGTCCTCGCGGTCGAGGATGGAGTAGCCGGGGTGGAAGCCGAGCAGCCCGGCGTGGTCGCGCAGCACCCGGTGGGCCACGTGGTGGAAGGTGCCGCCCCAGAGGCGCCGGGTGTCGATCCGCGCCACCTCCTCCACGCGGCGCAGCATCTCGCGGGCCGCCTTGTTGGTGAAGGTGAGCAGCAGCAGCGACTCGGGGGCGTGCCCCTCGTGGAGCAGCCGGGCCACCCGCCAGGTGAGGGTCCGCGTCTTGCCGGAGCCCGCCCCGGCGATGACCAGGATCGGCCCGTCGCCGGCCTCGACCACCGCGCGCTGCTCGTCGTTGAGCAGCCCCTCCGTCTGGAGCGGGGCGCGGGACTCCGACCGTGGCTCGAGCTGGTAGCGACGGGACATCCGTTCAGGTACCGTAGCAGCAAAACTGGACGCGCTGCCACCCCCGCATAGCATCGCGCCATGACGGTCCGCCGGATCCCCGCGCTCGCCGCCCTGCTGATCGCCGGCGCGGGCTGCACCTCCGGCACCATGGCCCGTCGCCCCCTGCCCCCGCCGCCCGCGAGCGAGCGCCGGGCCGGCGCCGCCGACCGCGGCGCCGGTCCGGCCTCCACGTCGGGCGCCCGGGCCGCCACCGACCCGCGGGTCCGGGCGGCCATCGAGACCGCCTCCTCGCTCGTCGGGCGCCGCGGCGTCACCGTCGACGGCGTGGACTACGGCACGGACTGCACCGCGCTGGTCCGCGCCTCCCTCACCCGCGCCGGCCGGCCGCCGCCCCCCGACGCGCGGGACGCGGCCGGCCTCCACGACTTCGCCGCCCGCCTCCACGCCCTGCGCACCGGCCGGCGGCTGCGGCCCGGCGACGTCCTCTTCCTCGCCAACCGCCCGGGTGGTCCGCCCCGCCACGCCGGCCTGGTGTCCCGGGCCGATCCCGACGGCACCGCGGTGGTGCTGTACCGCGTGGCCCGCGGCGTCTCCCGCCTCCGGGTGAACCTCGCCTGGCCGCAGAAGACCAACGACCCTTCCACCGGGCGGCTGGTCAACGACACGCTCTACGTCGGCAAGGAGCCGGTGCCGGCCGGCAGCCTGGTGGTCGGCGTCGCCGACCTGCTGCACTGAAGCCGACGCCCCCCGTCAGTCGCGAGCGCCCCCCCCGTGGCCGGAGACGGCCAGGTGCGGCAGCGCCCGCGCCAGGCGGACCGGGCCGATGCCCCGGACCCGCACCAGCTCCTCGGGGCGCGCGAACGGGCCCCGCGCCGACCGGTCTTCCACCACCGCGGGCGCCAGCTTGCGCGACAGGCCCGGGATCCACTCCAGGTCGTCGGCGCCGGCGCGGTTCAGGTCCACCGGGAGCCCGAGGAGCAGCCGTTCCCGCTGGGTGAGGTCGCGCGGCGCTCCGCCGTCCGCGGCGCAGCCCACCCAGCCGCGCGGCGGCACCCCCCGCCCCTCCGGCCGGCAGGGCCGCTCCGGCGCCGGCCGGACCAGGAGCCGCCGCGCCGCGCCGGGCGCGAGCGAGGCGAGGCAGAGGAGCAGCAGGGCGAGGCGGCGCGGGACCACCAGGCCCGCCCTAGCAAGGCGCGGGCCGGCTACCCGCGGCGGGCGGCCGCCTTCACCGCCACGTCGTCCTTGTGGAGCTTGTGCTCGATGCTGTCCATGAGCGCCTGCAGGCAGGCGTGGAGGAAGTTGTCGGAGATGCCGGCCGTCCCCCACCGATCCCGCCCGTCGGCGCTCTCCACCACCACCCGCACGGCGCTGACGTTGCCGAGCAGCGGCATCAGGGCCCGGGAGCGGGAGGCGACGATGCGCAGGTCCTTCAGCTCCGGATAGTGGCCCTCCAGGGCCCGCCGCAGCGCCCGCTCCAGGGCGTGGATGGGGCCGACGCCGGAGGCGGCGGAGTGCACCGTCTCCCCGCCGACGGCCAGCTCCACCGTGGCCTCGCACAGCCCCTTGCCGTCGGCGCGGAAGACGTCCAGCGTCCGGCAGCCGATCAGCCGGAAGTAGGGGCGCCTCCGGCCCGCCAGCTGCCGGAGCAGGATCTCGAAGCTCGCCTCGGCCTCCTCGTACCGGAAGCCGCGCCGCTCCCAGTCGCCCAGC
>JAJZTO010000089.1 GCA_021848865.1 Myxococcales bacterium | reverse complement strand
AAGAAGGCGTTGCTCCCGAAGAGGATCTGGCTCATGTCGTGGCACTCGGCGCACTCCTGGGGCTTGGAGCGCGAGCCGTTGACGTGCCACTGGTGGGCGCCGACACCGGAAGCGGTGCGCACGGTGTTGCCGCTGATGTCCCGCGGCGGTGCGGCGGTGTTGGTCGCGGTGTTGGCGAGCGGGTCGACCACCGTGGCGGGGTCGCCGTGGCAGACGTCGCAGCTCTTGATCTTGAGGTCCACGGTGCCGTTCACGTGGAGGCCGTTGGCGACGATGTTGCCGGTGGCGTCGGTGACGTCCGCGGCGGGCGTGATGGTGCCGTGGCAGTTCACGCAGGTGGTGACGTCCGCCGCCCAGGTGGGCTTGTGGTAGTTATCCACTGGTGGTGAAGCGTGGCAGCTCCCGCAGGTCAGGGTGCTGGTCCAGCTCGGCGACGGGGTCGTGCCCTGCACGCCCGCGGGGAACTTGGCGCCGTGGCAGTAGACGTTGGAGCAGGTTCCGGCAGCGTAATCCGGCAGCAGGCCGCCGCCCTGGGTGGCCAGGGCGTTCAGCGGCATGTTGAGGCCCGGGCTCGGGACCGACCCGGTCACGTGGCTGGTGTCGCCGGTCGCCGGGAGGGTGCCGTGGCAGACGGCGCAGGCCAGCGGATTGCTCCGGTCGTTCACGTGGCGGATGTGCGCCCCGACGCCCATGTTGACGCCGGTGGTGTTGCCGTGGCTGTCGACCGGCGGCACCGCGACCAGCGCGTTCGGGTCGGGATCCACCAGCGCCGCCAGGGTCGCGACCGCCGTCCGGGCGCCGTCGCCGTGGCAGGCGTAGCAGTTGAGGGCCGGCTTCTGCACCGTGCCGTCGATGTGGATGGCCATGGCCACCGGGCCGACGCTGGTGCTGTTGTAGTCGTTGGCGGTGCCGGTGTTGTGGCAGTTCCCGCAGTTCACGTTCTGCGGGTGCGGGCTGGAGCCGGCCACGATCGGCGGCGGGCTGCCGTGGCAGGTGCCGCAGGAGCCCTGCGCGGCGCCGCCGTCCCACGCCGGGGTGCGGGCGGTGCCCCCGGCGTTCGGGAGCGTCTGGCCGTGGCAGTAGACGGTGCAGGAGGTCGCGGTGGTGGTCCCGTTGCCCTGCACGTAGGACGGGGCAACGCCGCCGAGGTTCGCACCGGTGGCCGCCGCGAAGGTCACGTCCACGGCGCCGTTGGCGTGCGAGTTGTTGCCGGCGTTGTTCGGGTGGCACTCGGTGCAGGCGACGGGCTTGTAGACCGCGCTCGGCGTCGAGGGGTTGGCGTGGGCCAGGTGACCGCCCACCAGCACGCCGGTCGCCGCGCCGTGCGAGTCCGCCGGGGGCGCGGCCGCCTGGTTCGCGTCGTAGGCCAGCGCCAGGTTCCCGTTGGCCCGGCTGGTGGTGCCGTGGCAGGTGGTGCAGGTGAGCGGGACGACGTCGACGACGCCGTTCACGTGGGTCGCGGCGACCACGGTGGTGCTGGAGTAGCCGGTGTGGCAGCTGCCGCAGCTCGAGTTCTGCGGGTGCGAGCCGGTCGGGGGCACGCCGTGGCAGCTCCCGCAGGCGACGGTGCCGTTCCAGGTGGCGGTGTTGGTCCGGTTCCCGTTCTTGAAGTTGCCGTGGCAGTAGTTCGCGCAGGTCTGCGTCGCCACGTCGAAGGTCGCGGTGATGGGGCCGCCGGTGTCGCCGGGAAGCACGGTCTGGGAGATGCCGCCCCAGGTCATGATGGCGTGCTGCGCCGGGTCGGTGCTGCACTTCGCGTAGGTCGGGTGGGTCCCGGCCGGCGGGTTCACGTGGCAGTTGGCGCAGGCGACGCCGGCGGAGAGGGTCTTGCCGTTCAGGTGCGTCTGGTGAGCGCCGACCCGCCCGCCGGAGGTGTTCCCGCAGGTGTCGATGGGAGGCGAGACGGTGTCGACGGTGGCGGTGCGCGCCGCGTCGCCGTGGCACCCGGTGCAGGAGGCGGCGAAACCCTTCAGGTGGCTGTGGCAGCTGGCGCAGTTCTGGGTGCCGGCGCCGGTGTAGTGGGTGTCGGAGTTCCCGTCGAAGCGGAAGCGGGGAGCGAGCGTCGTCGGATTCTGCGTCCGGGTGTGGCACACCTGGCAGGGGCCGCTGTTGTCGGCGTTGGCGTAGGAGGCGCTGCCCGGCGAGGTGGCGCCGGCGACGCCCGAGTCGCCGGTGGTGTTGGAGAAGAAGACGTTCTTCGGCCCGGTGGCCGCGTTGTAGTCGGGCGGCGTGACCTGCTCGCCCATCAGGTAGATGTTGCGCGTGCCGTGCGGCACGTGGCAGTCGCGGCAGGCCACCGCCCAGGAACCGTACTTGTTGCTGGTGGCGGCGCTGGTGTGGGACTGCAGCGCGTGGCAGTCGGTGCAGAGCTGGTTGGAGTTGTCGCGGACCAGCAGGTTGCCGTCGCCGCCGGCCCCGACCGTGAGGGTCACCGTGGGCGCCTCGACCGATCCCGAGGTGTTGCGCGCGCAGACCCGCAGCACGTAGTTGGCTGCCGCGAGCGAGAGCTGGGTCTCGTAGACCACGCCGTTGGTGCCGGGCGCGTACTTCGGGTTGACCGCGAACGGGGCGATCAGCGTCCCGGCGCAGTTCGGGGCCGTGCCGTCGGTGGTGTAGGCCATCGCGGCGATGGGCCCGCCGGCGGCGGAGGTCGCGACGTGGACCTGGAGCAGGAACGGAGAGCCGACCACCGCCCCCTTGCCCGGGTTCAGCACCAGCACCATCGGACGCGTGCTGTTCAGCGTGTTGTCGCCCGAGGCGCCGAAGGCGGCCGAGGGCGCGGCCGCGGCGAGCGCCGCGAGGAGGACGGCGGTCCGCATGTGACGTTCACCCCTTCTGTCGAGCCGCATCGGGTTCTCCGGAAGGCTCGGCGTGGCGCGAGCGGTGGAACCGGTGTTCATCGGGAATGACTCCAGGGCCCTGGCGTGGGTCTCGTTCGTCATGGCGCGCCCGGCCTAGTGAGGATCCACGGTGAGCGCGTTGGAGTCTGTGTTGTGCGGCGAGTGGCAGCTGATGCACTCGACATTCCCGCCGTAGGTCTTGAGGGTGCTGGTCGGGTTGCTGTAGGCGCCCGCGCCGGCCGTCCCGCCGTCGGCGTCCAGGGGGGCGGCGCGGTCGTAGTTCGCCAGGTTCGCGTTCAGCGCCTGGCCGACCGGGTGGCTGAAAGGCTTGCCGCCCCAGCCGTAGCCGACGAGCTGCCCTTCGACGATGGCGTGGTTCTGGTCGCGGTCCCGGTGGCAATCGAGGCACATCTGGCCCACGTCGTTGGCGGCCCGCAGGAAGGGGTAGGCGACGTAGAAGTTCCAGTAGTCGCCCGACACCGGCGCGCCGGAGAAGGTCACCGAGACCGCCGGGTCGTCCAGCGTCACCGCCGTGCCCACGGTGAAGGGCTTCCCCGGACCCGCGCTCGTCCCGACCACCCAGGCGCCGCCGCTCCAGATGTACCAGGTGGGCGCGGCCGAGCCGAAGTCGTGGGAGAGGACGAAGCCGCCGCCGGCGACGACGCGCACCTGGTAGCCGCGGGGGACGGGGTTCGCGCCCAGGGGCTGCAGCGTCAGCTGGCCGCCGCCGGCGCCGCCGGTGTTGGCCTGGGCCGTGCCGATGGCGACGTTGGTCCCGATCTGCGACGGGGCGTAGGCGGCGTTGGCCCTGTGGACGTCGTGGCAGACGGCGCAGGAGAGCACGCCGCCCGTGGTGCGGGAGAGCATGTTGCCGTCGAGCGGCGGCAGGGCGCCGTGCACGGAGCTGGTGGTGCTCGCGCTCCAGTTGTGCTGCGTGCCGTGGACGCCGGGCGCCGCCTGGTCGGTGTCGGACCAGTTCACCCGCGGCGGCCGGCCGGTCTGGGAGTGGCAGCTCTGGCAGAGCGCGGCCATCGTCGGCCGGTTGGTGAGCGCGCCGCCGGTGGCGTTGTGGAGCTTGTGGCACTCGAGGCAGCTGCCGCTCGTGTAGGAGGCGTCGTGCGGCGCGTCCACGGCGAAGGCCGCCGCGGGCAGCCCGAGGAGGAGCGCGATCGCCAGTCGGAGCCAGCGGGTCTTCATGTTCACTCCCCCTCCCCTTCCTCGTCGTCCACGTCGTGGCCGGCCACCGTCACCGTCACCCGCAGGGGCGCGCTGCGCGCCGCGCCGTCGTCCACCTCCAGCTCGAAGGCGTAGCTCCCGCCCGTCCGCGGCTCGAAGGTGGCCAGCCCGCCGGCGCGCTGCAGCGCCACCCACGGGCCCGCCACCTGCGTCCAGCGCCAGCGCACGGCGTTGAGGCTGGCCCGGCCGTCGAGCGCCACCGTCTTCTTCCCGGCCCTCGCGGTCGCGACCGCGACCGGCATCCCGGTGCGCGGCGCCACCGCGAAGCTCACCCGCGCCGGGACCGACTCCGCCTTGCCCTCGACGACCGCCAGCTCGAAGGCGTAGAAGCCGGGCGCGAACGGGACCACCGTCGCCACCGCCTGGTCCGCCGCCGTGAGGCCGGCCGCGGGGCCCGCCACCTGCGTCCACCGGTACTGGAGGGCGCCGCCCGCCCCGGCGACGCTGGCGCCGCCGGAGAGATCCACCGGCTCGCCGAGCGCGGGCGCGCCGAGGAGCTGGGCCGCCGCGACCGGCAGCGCCTGGGCCGCGGCCGCCGCGAACACCTCCACCCGCGCCGGCAGGGACCGGATCCTGTCCGTGCCCACCGTCACCTCGAAGGCGTAGCGCCCGGGCTCGGGCGGCGTGAAGCGAGCCGTCGCGCCCGAGGCGGAGAGCGCGCCGGGGGCCCCGCCGACCTGCCTCCAGGCGTAGGTGGCGTCGTCGTACCGGGCGAAGCTCCCGCCGGCGTCGAGCGTCACCGCGGCGCCCGCCTGGGCCTGGACCGGCGTGACCGCCGCGGCCGTGGGCGCACGCCCGTCGCGCGAGAGGACCACCACCGGGACCTGCGCCGTCGAGGAGAGACCGGCCGCGTCGGTGGCCGAGAGCTGGAAGGACAGCGGCCCGGCGCTCCGGGCCGCGAAGGCCACGACGCCCCGGGCGGTGGCCGCCGAGACCGCGGCACCCGCCACCTGGTCCCAGGCGAGGGCCGGCGCGCCGCCGTTGGCGTCGGAGGAGGCGGTGCCGTCCAGCTCGACGGTGTCGCCGAGGGCCGCCACCTGCACGCGCCCGGCGTCGGCGCGCGGCGCGACCTCGAGGACGGTGGCCCGGACGTTCACCGGGTCGCTGGCGACGCCGTTGCAGGATGCGACGCCCCGGAACGCGTAGCTGCCCGCCTGGCGAGCCACGAAGCTGGGCGTGAACGACGTGCCGCCGCGGAGCGCGACGGCGGGCCCGCCCACCTGGCTCCAGGCGGCGGTGCAGCCGCCGAGCCCCTGCACGGCCGAGGAGATGCGCACGATCCCGGGCCCCTGCGGCGCCGGTCCGGAGGCCGCGAAGGCCGGCTTGCGGTCGGCCACCAGCGGGTTGCTGCCGTCGGCGACCTCCTGGCCGTCGGAGACGCCGTCGCCGTCGGTGTCCTTCCTGGTCGGATCGGTCCCGTGCGCGTACTCCTGGAGGTTGGTGAGGCCGTCGCCGTCGCCGTCGAGCAGGGCGTCGGACGGATCATGGGGGTTCAGGCCGTACCGCTGCTCCCAGTCGTCGGGGAGGCCGTCGCAGTCGCTGTCGCCTGGGCAGGAGGGGAGCGGCGCCCCGGTCCCGAAGCGCTCCAGCCGGGCGTTGTCGCCGTTCGCGACCACCAGGTCCCCGTTCGCCAGGATCGCCGCGCCGGCCGGAAGCTTGAGCTGGCCGGCCTCCGCGCCGTAGCTCCCCAGCTTCCCGGCGGCCAGGCCGGTCCGCTCCATCACCTGCACGTTGCCGTTGAAGAAGTCGGAGACGTAGACCCGCCCGGCGGCATCCACCGAGAGCCCGCCGCCGCGAAACACCTGCCCGGCGGCGCCGCCGCTGGTCACCGCCGACCGCACCCAGGCGCCGGTCGCGGCGTCGAAGGCGTGGGCCAGCTGCCCGCTCGTCGTGGCCTCCCCCGCCTCCAGGAGCACCCAGACCAGCCCGCCGGCGGCGTCCACCGCCACGTCCACCGGGGCCCGCAGAGGCGCGCCGTTGGCCTGGTCGATGTCGAAGACCGGCAGCCCGTCGCCCGCGCGGAGCGCCCGCAGCCTGCCGGCGGGCTTGTCGGCCACCCAGAGGAGGTTGTTCCGGGCGTCGAGGGCCATGCCCACCGGTCCCTGCGCCGTCCGCAGGTCGATCCGCCCGGCCACCTTCCCGGTGGCGGGGTCGACGCGGAGGATGCGCCCATCGGAGGTCGAGGCGAAGGCCTGGGCGTCGCCTGCGGCGACCGCCACCACCCGGTCGTCGTCCCCCAGCCGAGCCCGCCCCATGAGTTCACCGCGGGCGTTCATCATCCAAAGGCCGCCGCGGGCGTCGGAGACCCAGACGCGGCCGCCGGGCGCCACCGCCAGCCGGCGCGGCGAGGGGATCCTCGCGCCCAGGCTGCCCTCGGCGAACGCCAGGGCCACCTGGACCTGAACGGTCTGGGCGGCGGAGCTGCCGGAGGCGTTGGTGGCCGTGACCATGACGATGGCGGTCCCGCCCGAAGCCGGCGCCGTCCAGGTCGCGGTCGCGCCCGAGCCGGCGACGACGCCGGCCGACGCCGCCCAGGCGTAGGTCAGCGGCCCGCCGCCCAGGTCGTGGGCCACCACCGAGAAGGGAACGGCGCTTCCCGCCAGCACCGGGCCGGTGGGCCCGTTCAGCGAGTCGATGACGACGTGCGCGATGGTCACGACCGTGGCCGGAATCGCCGTCGCCCCCGTCTGCAGGTAGCCGTCGGTGGCGGTGCAGGTGACGGTGTAGTTGCCGGCGGGCGGGGTGCTCCAGGCCATGGTCCCGGACACCGAGGCGCCGGGGGTGATGGAAAAGTCCTGGGTCGTCGTGCCGTTCGGCAGCAGGCCGCCGCTCACCGAGACCGCGAGCCGCTTCACCGAGCTGTCGTCGGTCGCGCCGCAGGCGATGGTCGCCGTCGAGGCCGCCGGAATCGGCGAGGGCGACACGCTCAGCGAGCCGACCACGGGCGCAGGGTTGCCGAAGCCCATCGCCGCGGCGTCGCGCGGAGCGCCGAGGGCAAGGCTCACCGCAAAACCTGCGCACACCAGGAGCTTGTGGGTCATGGTGACTGCTTGTTTTGCAAGCGGCGCGCCTCGCCCGGGCGAGCGTCATCGCACAGGACTAACGAACCGTATACTCCAGTATTTTCAGTTACTTGGTGCCTGTCACCGAAACCAGGTGCAAGCGAATGTGGGGGAACATCCGCATCGGGTTCCTCCGGGAGTGCTCCCTTCCCTCCGCCTCCGTGTCCGTAAGCCACTGGAATCACGCCCATCCGAATCCTTGGTCTCCCGCGTGGACCGGCGGTGCTCGAGAGCCGTCGCCCGACGGCGGCCACCCCGCGGAGAGGTGCACCCTCCGTGTAGGGCGCAAGCGCCCAGGCTAGGGCGATTTGCCCCACCAGCCGGCCTGGGGTGACGCGAATGATTTGCGCAATCTCGAGCCGCCGCTTCCAGTCCGGGACCAGGACCCTCCTCGCCCAAGCCTTCCGGGGAGCCCGCCGCTCCGGAACTTCCCGGCCCCTCCGGCGCCCGCCCCTTCCCTCCGGACCGCACCCCCGCCCTCCTCCGGCCCCGTCTCCCTCGGTTCTCCGGTGCGCACCCGGCGGCGGCTCCGGCCCGGAGCGCCCGCCGCCTCCGCACTCATTGTCAATATATTGGGTACTCGTCCCAATGGCGCCGCTTCGCGATTGGAGCGAGATTGTCTGCGTAGGATGCAGGACGGAATCGGACGGAGCCTTTCAACGCGGGACGACACCAGGGGAGAACGGTCATGACGAAGCTGAACGCAGGCAGCGCGGCGAAGGCCGGCTACTACTTCAACGCCAGGAGCTGGGAGGTCCACCCGGTGCCGGTCGACGGCGAGATCCTCCCCGGCGAGGCGGGCCAGCGGTGGGTCGCCATCCCGACGGCGGCGGCGCTGGTGCTGACCCCCATCCTCGGCCTCACCTTCCTCATGTTCCTCCCCTTCATCGGCTTCTACCTGACCATCGAGGCGGCGCTGCAGCCGGTGCTCCGCATCTTCAAGCACGAGGCCACCGAGCTGGTCGCGACCATGAGCCCCGGCTGGCAGCCCGGCGAGGCCCACCTGACCGGCAAGCGCGACGAGGAGGCGAAGGTCGTGGAAGGCCAGGGCCCGCCGGCCGACGAGCTGGCCCAGCTGGCCCGGGAGATCGAGGAGAAGCGCAAGTAGCGCGGGGGCTCGTCCCCCGCCGGGAGGGCGCACCGCCCGCACCCGGCGCGCCCGGCGCCAGCCGCCCCCGGGGTGGCCGGCGCCGCTTGCGCCCTACGGCTTGATGACCCCCAGCCGCAGCGCGTAGCGGAACAGCTCGGTCCGGTTGTGGAGGTCGAGCTTCTCCATCATCCGCTCCCGGTGGCTCATGGCGGTCTTCACGCTGATGCCGAGCAGCTCCGCCACCTCCTTGTTGCTCTTCCCCTCCGCCACCAGCTTCAGCACCTGCTTCTCCCGGTCGGTGAGCGTCTCGTAGGGGTCGCCGCCGCCCGCCCCGCCCCCCGGCCCGGACTCCTCCACCGCGGTCCGGGCCACCTCGGGGTCGAGGACCAGCCCGCCGCGGTGGACCGCCCGGATGGCGTTGGCCAGCTCGGCGCCGGCCGACTTCTTCAGGACGTAGCCGGAGACGCCGGCCTTGAGGAGGCGGCGCACGTACTCCCGGTCCTCGTACTGGCTCATCACCAGCACCCGGGCACGGGAGCCGATCTTCTTCAGCTCGAGCGTGGCCTCGATGCCGCCCAGCCCGGGCATGGCGATGTCCATGAGCACCACGTCGGGATCGAGCCGCCTGGCCTGCTCCACCGCCTGCAGCCCGTCGGCCGCCTCGCCCGCGACCTCGATGTCCTCGGTTCCCTGGAGCAGGGCGCGCACGCCCTCGCGCAGGATGGCGTGGTCGTCGGCGATCAGCACCCGGATCTTGCTCACCCGCCCTCCCCCCGCGGAGGATTCTCCCCCGC
>JAJZTO010000088.1 GCA_021848865.1 Myxococcales bacterium | reverse complement strand
GATCGAGCCTCGACAGCCGATCGCAGTCGGGCACCACCTGAAGCAGCCTGGAGCCGAGCTGGGCGCGGTGGCCGAAGGGGGCCCAGGCGGCGGCGGCCAGCGCGCCGGCCGCCAGCGCCCAGGGTCCGGCACGGAGGCCGGGCGCGGCGCCGGCCAGCGCCAGGAACAGCGGGCCGGCCGCCACCGCGGCCAGGCCGGCGAGCCCGGCACGGGTCGCGAGGCGCGAGGCCGGCCAGCCCGCGAGCAGCAGCAGCGGCAGGAGCGGCTCCGGCCCCGCGCCGGCCCGGGCCGCGGCCAGCGCCGCGGCGCCCAGCACGGCCAGCGCCGCCGCCGCCGCTCCGGGGCGCCGGTCCGGCGCCACCGCCGCGTCGCTCCGCCGCTCGACCCGAGGCTCCTCCCCCGCCATGCGCGCCAGTCTACCGCGCGGGGGCCCCCCCGCGGACCGGAAGTGCCGGTATCATGGCCTGCCCGTCCGCCCCCGTCCGATGAAGCGCCGCGCCCCGCCCGCCCCCGCAGCCCCGCGCCGCCCGCCCTGGCTGCTGCTCGTGCCGCTGCTGCTGGCGGTGGCCGTCTACGCCCGGGTGCTCCCCGGCGAGTTCATGTTCGACGACAGCCGGGCCATCGAGCGCAACCTGGTGTTGAAGGACCTGGGGAGGTACCTGCACGACAGCTTTCTCCCCGACCTGCTCCACGGCGGCCGCTCCATCGCCGACCTCGTCTTCGCGGTGGACTACGCCGTCGGCCGGCTCGACCCCCGCCCCTTCCACGTCAGCGGGATCGCCGTGCACCTGCTGGCGACGGCGCTGGCCTTCTTCTTCGTCCGCGCCCTGCTGCGCCTCGCCGGGGCGGCCCGGGCCGAGGGGGTGGCGCTGGCGGCGGCCGGCCTCTTCGCCCTCCACCCCATGCAGACCCAGGCGGTGAGCTACGTCATCCAGCAGGCCGAGACGCTGTCGTCGGCCGGCACCCTGGGCGCGCTGCTGCTGCTGCTGCGGGCCGAGCGGCGCGGCTGGAACCGGGCCGGCGCGGGCTGGGCCGCCCTCGCCTGGCTGGCGTTCCTCCTCGCGCTCGGCGCCAAGGCCATCGCCGCCACGCTGCCGGCGGCCTGGCTGCTCCTCGCGGCGATCGTCCCCGGCGGCGGCGGCCGCGAGGGCCTCCTCCGCTGGCGCCAGCGGCTGCTCCTGGCGGTGCCCTTCGTGGCGCTGGACGCCTGGTTCTCGGTCAGCACCCTCGTCGGGATCGAGGGGCACTCCGACGCCGGCTTCTCGGTGCCGGGCTTCACGCCCTGGACCTACCTCCTCTCCCAGTCCCGGGTGATCGTCACCTACCTCCGGCTGCTCCTCTGGCCCTCGGCCCAGAACGTGGACTGGGACTTCCCCGCCGCCCGGAGCCTGGCGCAGCCCACGGTGCTGCTCTCGTCCCTGCTGCTGCTCCTCCTCCTCGGCGGCGCGGTCTGGCTGGGCCTGCGCGGCCGCGGGCGGGAGGGGCCGGACGCGGCCGCGGCGCGGGTGGGCTCCTTCGGCGTCCTCTGGTTCTTCCTGCTGCTCTCCCCCACCTCCAGCGTGGTGCCGCTCGCCGACCTGGTGATGGAGCACCGGGTCTACCTGGCCTCGCTGGGCCTGTTCGCCGCGGCGGCGACCGGCGTCGAGCGGCTCCTGGCGCGCGCCGCCGGCGGCTGGCCCCGCCGGGCGGCCCCGGCGCTGGCGGGGGCGGCCTGGGTGGCGCTGGCGGCGGCCACCTGGCACCGCAACGCCGTCTGGGAGACGCGGCTGGCGCTCTGGGGCGACGCGGCGGCGAAGAGCCCGCACAAGGCCCGGGTGCACCTGGGGCTGGGCTACGCGCTGCGCGAGCGCGGCCGCTACGGCGAGGCCATCGCCGAGTACCACCGCGGCCTGGCGGAGGTGGGGGGCAACGCCGACCTGGAGGTCCAGCTCCTGCGCAACCTGGGCTCCGCGCTCATCTACTCGCAGCGGCTGGACGAGGCCGACGCGGTGCTGCGCCGCGCCGCCGCCGTCGACCCGCGCAGCGTGGACGTGCTGGTGAACCTGGGCGTGGTGGCCCAGCGCCGCGGCGACATGGCCGGCGCCGAGGCCTGGGCGCGCCAGGTGATCGCGCTGCGGCCCGACCAGGGGGACGCGCTGCAGCTCCTCGGCATCGCCGCCCTGCAGCGCCGCGACTTCGCGGCCGGAGCGGCGCTGCTGGAGCGGGCCGTCCGCGCCGACCCGGACGAGGGCGTCCGCCTGGTGAACCTGGGCGTCGCCTACCAGCAGCTCGGGCGCGGCGCCGAGGCCTGCGCCGCCTGGCGCGAGGCGATCGGCCGCCGCATGGACGCCGCCCAGCGGGAGCGGACCGCGGCGCGGCTGGCGGAGCACGGCTGCGGGGCGGAGCGCTAGTCGGCGGGCAGGAGCCCCGGCACCACCCGCTTCGCCAGCTCCACCCAGGCCAGGCTGAGGACGCCCGCCAGCGCCGCCAGCCCCAGGTCGTGCCCCCCCACCGGCCCGAAGCGGAAGAGCCCCCGCAGGAACGGGACGGTGAGCGCCAGGACCAGCGTGACGACGGCGCCGCCCACCACCACCCAGGCGGCGCGGTTGCGCACCGCCAGCACCGCCAGCACCGAGCGGCGCCAGGAGCGGTTCGCCAGGATGAGCATCACGTTGCCGGCGATGAGGGTGGCGAAGGCCATGGCCCGGGCCGAGCCCTCGGAGCCGGTGTGGTCGAGGCCCACCCGGAAGCTCACCAGGGTGGCGGCGAGCAGCCCCGCCCCCTGCAGCAGCGAGAAGAGCACCACCCGCCAGCCGAACAGGCCGGTCCCGGCGGGGCGCGGCGGCCGCCGCATCAGCGCCGGATCGCCCGGCTCGGCCTCGAAGGCCATGGAGCAGGCCGGGTCGATGATCAGCTCCAGGAAGACGATGTGCACCGGGAAGAGGACCAGCGGCCAGCCGAGCAGCACCGGCAGCAGCGCCAGGCCGGCGATGGGCACGTGCACCGCCACCACGTAGGCCAGCGCCCGGCGCAGGTTGTCGTAGATGCGCCGCCCCAGCCGGATGGCGGCGACGATGGAGGAGAAGTCGTCGTCGGTGACCACCAGCGCGGCCGCCTCGCGCGCCACGTCGGTGCCGCGCCCGCCCATGGCCACGCCGATGTGGGCCGCCTTGAGCGCCGGGGCGTCGTTGACGCCGTCGCCGGTCATGGCCACCACCTCGCCCTCGGCGCGCAGCGCCTGCACCAGCCGCAGCTTCTGCTCCGGCACCACCCGGGCGAAGACCGCGGCGCGGCGCAGCCGGCCCCGCAGCTCCGCCTCCGGCAGGGCCTCCAGCTCCCGGCCGGTCAGCACCTCTCCCGCCGGCAGGCCCACCTGGCGGGCGATGGCCAGCGCCGTCTCCGGGGCGTCGCCGGTGATCATCATCACCCGCACCCCGGCGCCGGCGCACTCGGCCACCGCCGCCGGCACCGCCGCCCGCACCGGGTCCTCCAGCCCCACCAGCCCGACCAGCTCGAAGTCGAAGTCGTGCTGGCCGGGCGGCAGGTCGCCGGCGCGGAAGGGGGCCCGGGCCACCGCCAGGACCCGCAGGCCGTCGGCGGCCATCTCCGCCACGTGGCCGCGCACCTCCGCCGCCGCCGCGGCGTCGAGGTGGCAGACGTCGGCGATGGCCTCGGCCGCGCCCTTGGCCGCCACCACCAGCCGGTCCCCCTCCGGCGCGCGCCAGACGTGCGACATGGCGAGCAGCGCGGGGGAGAGCGGGTACTCCCGCACCAGGCGCCAGCCGTCGTGGAGGTGCTCGGTGCCGGCGAGCGCCTCCCGCCCCAGCCGGTGCAGGGCGCGCTCCATGGGGTCGAAGGGGTCGCCCTGGCTCGCCAGGATCGCGTACTCGACCACCGGGTGCACCGGCTCGGGCAGCGGCCCGGCGGCGATCCGGTGCACGGTCCCGGGCGCCCAGAGCCGGGACACGGCCATGCGGTTCTCGGTGAGCGTCCCGGTCTTGTCGGAGCAGAGCACGGTGGCGGCGCCGAGCGCCTCGACCGCCGGCAGGCGGCGGGTGAGCACGCGGCTGCGGGAGATGCGCCAGGCGCCGAGGGCCATGAAGACCGTCAGCACCACCGGGAACTCCTCGGGCAGCACCGCCATGGCGAGGGCGATGCCGGCGAGCAGGCCGTGCAGCCAGTCGCCGCGCAGCAGGCCGTACCCCACCACCAGCAGGGCGCAGAGGGCGAGCCCGACCGTCGCGACCCAGCGGACCACGCGGCCGACCTCCTGCTGCAGCGGCGTGCGGCCGGCGTCCAGCTCCGCCAGGGAGGCGCCGATCCGGCCGATGGCGCTGCGCCCGCCGGTGGCGATCACCTCGGCGAGCCCGTGGCCGCGCACCACCAGGGTGCCGGCGAAGAGGAAGGGCTGGTCGTCGCCGCCGGGGCGCGGCTCCCCCCCGGGAGCCGCGGCGACGAGCTTGCGCACCGGCGCCGACTCGCCGGTGAGCAGCGACTCGTCGGCCTCCAGGTGGGAGGACTCGACCAGCCGGGCGTCGGCCGGGACGCGATCCCCCTCCGCGAGCACCAGCAGGTCGCCGCGGACCACCTCCCGCCCGGCGATCCGCCGCCGCTCGCCGTCGCGGACCACCAGGGCGCGCGGGCTGGTGAGGTCGCGCAGCGCCGCCAGGGCCCGCTCGGTCTTGCGCTCCTGCGCCAGGGTGATGGCGATGACCACCACCACGAAGGAGAGCAGCGTCAGCGCCTCGCGCCGGTCGCCCAGCACCAGGTAGATGGCCCCGGCGGCGAGCAGCAGCAGCAGCATGGGCTCGCGCAGCACCTGGCCCGCGGTGGCGAGCAGCCCTCCGGGCCGGTCGTGCGCCAGCTCGTTCGGCCCCTCCGCGGCGAGGCGGGCGGCCGCCTCCGCGGCCGGGAGCCCCCGCGGCTGCTGCGCACCGGTGGTCATGGCGCCATGTTACCGGCTGCCGGTCCCGGCGCGGGCCGTTTCCCCCCGGTGCGGCAGGCCGTCGCGCGGGCCTCGCCGCCGCGGCCGGGAGGGCGGGGGGCGCGGGAGCGGGCCCGCTCAGCTCCGGTAGTCGGCGTTCTCGGTGACGTACTCGTGGGTGAGGTCGGCGCCCAGCACCTCGGCGCCGGCGGCCCCGAGGCCCAGCTCCACCTCGAGCTCCACGCGGCGCTCGTGGGGCGGGAAGTCCACCGGCGGCCGGAAGTTGCCGGCGGCGTCGGGGGCGCTCCGGTACAGCTCGGCGCCGGCGAGGTGGGCGACGAGCCGCCGCTCCCTGGCCGGGTCGAGCCGCATGGCGCCGCCCTCGAAGAGCACCTCGCCGCCCATGGCCAGGCGCACGCGCCCCGGGTCGGGCGCCAGGCCGCGCTCGCCGCAGAGCTTGCCCACCGCCGCCACCAGCCGGCCCACGTTGGGATCGTTCCCGGCGACGGCGCACTTCAGGAGCGGCGAGTTCACCACCGCCTTGCCCACCGCCCGGGCGGCGGCCTCGTCGGGGGCGCCGCCGACGCGGACCCGGACGACGTGGTGCACCCCCTCGCCGTTGCGGACCACGTCCTCGGCGAGATCGCGGCAGACCTGGAGGAGCGCGGTCCGGAACGCCCCCTCGGCGACCGGACGGCGGCGCGAGGAGAGCAGCGCCACGGTGTCGGAGGTGCTGGTGTCGGTGTCCACCGAGATGAGGTTGAAGCTCTCGTCCACCGCCGCGGCCAGCGCCTCCCGCAGCGCCTGGCGCGGCAGGTCGGCGTCGGTGAGCAGGTAGACCAGCATGGTGGCGAGGTTCGGCTCGATCATCCCCGCGCCCTTGGCGATGCCCACCACCGCGGCCTCGCCGGCCCGGGCCCGCCGGACCTTGGGGTAGAGGTCGGTGGTCATGATGGCCTCGGCCGCGGGCAGCACCGACCGGGCCTGGAGCGACGCCACCGCCGCCGGGACCGCCTCCAGCATCCGCTCCACCGGCAGCCGCCAGCCGATGACGCCGGTGGAGGAAGGCAGCACCTCGCGCGGCTCCATCCCCAGCCGCCGCGCCACCTCGGCGCAGACCCGCTCCGCCGCCTCGACGCCGCCCGGGGCGGCGACGTTGGCGATCTTGTTGTTCACGATCACCGCGCCGAGGCGCGGCGCCGCGAGCCGCTCGCGGCCGACGATCACCGGCGCGCCGGGGAAGGCGTTGCGGGTGAAGCGGGCGGCGAAGGCGTCGGTGGGCCGGTCCAGGGCGAGGAGCGCGAGCCGCATCCTCCCCGGCTTGTCGGCCTCGACCGGCGTGAACGCGAAGCCGGCGGACCCGGCGCGGAAGCCCTCGGGCAGCGCGCCCTGGGTCTCGAGCCAGGCGCGGTGCTCGGCGCGGCTCGCGAAGGCGAGGGAGGTGCTGGACATGGCCCCGTCTACCCCGCGTCCCCGCCGCCGTCAACGCGCCGGCGGCGACCCCGGCGGCGGCGCGGCGGCGGGCGGCCGCGGCGGCGCGGCCTGCGGCGGATCGTCCTCCTCCAGCATCCGGTACTTGGGTCCCTCCGGGTCCTCGTACTGGCCGCTCTTCACCGACCAGACGAAGAGGAGCCAGGCGCCCGCCCCCAGGGAGAGGGAGAGCAGGATGAGGAAGCCCAGCGTCCACATGGGGGAAGTCTACCCCCGGGTGGTCACGTTTTCCGGGCCGCCCGGTCCCTGGGGCAGGGAGGGGCGGCCGGCGCCGGGGGGTTGCCGGTCGACCGCGTCCCGGAGGACGCCATGAACATCCATTCCGCGCCCCGTCCTTTCCGGAAATGGGGACCGCCGACCCGCTTCGCCACGGCGCGCGACGTCGCCATCTTCGCGCTGTGCCTGCTCCTGGTGGTGGGCTTCTTCGTCCAGGTGCTGATGGGCCCGCCCAGCCCCCGCGACCCGATGACCGCCGGCCCCGCCGCCCCGGCCGCGCTCGGGTGAGGAGCGCCGGGATGGCCCACAGCGCTAGGATGCCGCACGTGCTCGACGAGACCGCCATCCGCGCGCTCTGCGACGCCGGCCGCCATCGAGAGGCGGCCACCGAGGCCATCCGGGACCTCGCCCCCGCCATGGCCCGCTACCTCTCGGCCCTGCTCCGCGACGAGGAGGACGCCGCCGACGCCCGCTCGATGTGGGCCGAGCACCTCTGGAAGGGGCTGCCGGCCTTCCGCTGGGAGTCGTCGCTGCGGGTGTGGGCCTACCGGCTGGCGCAGAACGCGGCGCTCAGGCTGCGCGACGAGGCCTGGCGCAAGCGGGGGCGGCGGCTGCGCACCACCGAGGCCTCGGTGCTGGCCGAGGAGGCGCACCGCAGCTCGATGATGCTCCACGAGGACCGCGTCCGGAAGGTGAACCAGCTGCGCGCGCAGCTGGAGCCGGAGGAGCAGGCGCTGCTGCACCTGCGGCTCGACCAGGAGCTGTCCTGGAGGGAGATCTCCGAGGTGCTGACGCCGCCGGGCGAGGAGCCGATCCCGGAGGCGACGCTGCGCAAGCGCTTCGAGCGCATCAAGGAGAAGCTGGCGCAGGCGGCGCGGAAGTCGGGGTTGCTGTGACGGCCGTGCCTGCCCGGGTGGATCCGGCCTCGCGGCCGGCCGGGGACGAGCCCCGGCCCTACGGCCCCGTGGGGGCAGGGTCGGTCCGGCCCGCCGGGCCGCGCCCCAGCCGCATCGAGTTGCCGACCACGAAGAGGGAGCTCGCCGCCATGGCGGCGGCGGCGACGATGGGGTGGAGCAGCCCGGCCACCGCCAGCGGGATGGCGACCGCGTTGTAGAAGAAGGACCAGAAGACGTTCTGGCGGATGATCCGCGTGGCCCGCCGCGCCAGCGCCACCGCCTCGGGCAGGAGCCGCAGGTCGTCGCGCACCAGCACCGCGTCGGCGCTCTCCAGGGTGACGTCGGTGCCCCGGCCCATGGCCAGCCCCACGTCGGCCTGGGAGAGCACCGGCGCGTCGTTGATGCCGTCCCCCACTGCCAGCACCCGCCGCCCGGCCGCCTGCATCGCCGCCACCCGCTCCCGCTTCCCCGAGGGCGTGCAGCCGGCCGCGGCCTCCTCGATGGAGAGGGCCGCCGCCACCGCCCGGGTGGTGTCGGGGTGGTCGCCGCTCACCACCGAGAGCCGCAGGCCCAGCCGCCGCAGCCCCTCCACCGCCTCGGCCGCCTCCAGGCGCGGGAGGTCGGAGACGGCGAGCAGGGCGAGCGGCCGCGCCCCGGCCGCCAGGAACACCACGGTGTCGCCGCCGGCCTCGAGCCGCCGGGCCTCGGCCTCGCCGGCCTCCGGCGGCGCCGCCCCCGCCTCGGCGAGCAGCGCCCGGTTGCCGAGGCGCAGCTCCTCGCCGCCCAGCCGCCCGCGCACGCCGCGCCCCGGCTCGGCCCGGAAGCCCTCCACCGCCGGCTCCGGCCCCTCCGGCAGCGCCGCCGCCGCGGCGGCGATGGCCCGCCCGACGTGGTGCTCGCTGCGCCGCTCCAGCGCCCCGGCGAGCCGCAGCGCCCCGCCGGCGTCGAGCCCGGGCGCGAGCGGCACCACCTTTCGCAGCACCGGCCGCCCGCGCGTCAGCGTCCCGGTCTTGTCCAGCACCGCGTCGGTGGCGCCGGCGAGCCGCTCCAGCACGTCGCCGCCCTTCAGCAGGATGCCGCGGGCGGTGGCCCGGGTGGTGGCCACCAGCACCGCCAGGGGCGTCGCCAGCCCGAGCGCGCAGGGGCAGGCGATCACCACCACCGCCACGCCGATCATCAGCGCGCGCGAAGGCGGCGCCCCGGCCCAGAGCCACCCGGCCACGCTGGCGGCGGCGAGCAGCAGCACCGCCGGCACGAAGATCCCCACCGCCCGGTCGGCCACCGCCTGGAGCCGCGGCTTGCGCGCCTGGGCCTCCTCCACCGCCCGGACGATGCCGGCGAGCACCGTCTCCGGGCCGACGCGGGTCACCTCGAGGACGAAGCTGCCGTGCAGGTTCACGGTGCCGCCGATCACCGCGGCCCCCGGCCCCTTCTCCACCGGCCGCGACTCGCCGGTCACCAGCGACTCGTCCACCTCCGACCGCCCCTCCAGCACCCGCCCGTCGAGCGCCACCCGCTCCCCGGGCACCACCTCCACCCGGTCGCCGGGCCGGATGGCCGCCACCGGCACCCGGCGCCGCTCCTCGCGGCCGTCC
>JAJZTO010000087.1 GCA_021848865.1 Myxococcales bacterium | reverse complement strand
ATCTCGGGGCGGCGGCACGCTCGACCTCTCCCTCTCCTACGAGCTGTTCGTGGCCCGGGCGCACCTCAAGCTCTCCCCGCGGACCCTGCTCGGCCTCTTCCTCACCGTGGTCACCGGGCTCCTGCCCGGCCTGCTCGTCGCCTTCGGGGCCGGGCTGCTGCGCAACCTGCGCGAGGCCCGGTCCCTGCGTCAGCGCGTGCCCTTCTGGAGGCCGCGGATGCCGGCCACGCTGCTGATGACGCTCATCTCCATCGGCGGGGTGGCCATCGGCGTCTGGGCGCTCACCGTGGTGCTGTCGGTGATGAGCGGCTTCGAGGGGGACCTGAAGGCCAAGATCCTCGGCACCCGGGCCCACGGCGTGGTCCTGAAGTACGGGGACAACGACTTCACCGAGTGGCGCTCGGTGCGCGACCGGGTGCTGGCGGTGCCCGGCGTCGCCGGCGCCACCCCCTTCCTCTACATGGAGGTGATGCTCTCTGCCGGCAAGCAGCTGGCCGGGACGGTGGTGGAGGGCGTGGACCCGGCCACCGCCGGGACGGTGCTCTCCCTCACCCGCAACGTCGAGGAGGGGAAGCTCGAGTGGCTCGACCACCCGGAGCGCATCCCCGCCGGCCGCCCCCAGGGCGGCGAGACCGCGGCGGAGCCGGCCGGCGAGGTGCTCCCGGGGATCGTGCTGGGGCGGGAGCTGGCGCGGTCGCTGCGGGTCTTCGTGGGCGACGCCGTCAACGTGGTCTCGCCCTTCGGCGACCTGGGCCCGGCCGGCCCCCAGCCCAAGGCCCGCGCCTTCCGGGTGGCGGCGGTCTTCTACTCGGGGATGTACGAGTACGACTCCAAGTTCGCCTACCTGGCCCTGCCCGAGGCGCAGCGCTTCTTCGGCACCGGAGACTCGGTGACCGGGCTGGAGGTCCGGGTGAAGGACGTGGACGCGGCCCGGCCGGTGATGCGCCGGGTGCTGGCGGAGCTGGAGGGCTACCCCTACCGCGTGAAGGACTGGGGCGAGCTGAACCGCAACCTCTTCTCGGCGCTGAACATGGAGAAGCTGGTGATGGCGGTGATCCTGGGCTTCATCGTCCTGGTGGCCAGCTTCACCATCGTGGCCACCCTGGTGATGCAGGTGCTCGACAAGCGGCGGGAGATCGCGGTCCTGAAGTCGATGGGGGCCGGCATGGCCAGCGTGATGAAGATCTTCGTGATCGAGGGGGTGCTCATCGGCGCCGTCGGCACCGGCTTCGGCCTGCTGCTCGGCTACGGCACCTGCCTCTTCATCGACAAGGTGGGCATCCCGCTCGACCCGGAGGTCTACTACATCTCCAACCTGCCGGTGCGGATGCACCCGCTGGAGTTCTTCCTGGTGGCGCTGCTCTCGCTGGTGATCAGCTACCTGGCCACCCTCTACCCGGCCGCCAAGGCGGCCCGGCTGGAGCCGGTCGAGGGGCTGCGGGCCGAGTGATGGTACCCCTGCTCTCCATCCGCGGCCTGTCCAAGACCTACCTGATGGCGCCCGAGGCGCGCGGCCGCGAGCCGCGCCGCGTCGAGGTGCTGCGCGGGGTGGACCTGGACATCGCCGCCGGGGAGCTGGTGGCGCTCACCGGCCCCTCGGGCTCGGGGAAGAGCACCTTCCTCAACGTGGTCGGGGCGCTCGACACCCCCACCGACGGCGTGGTGCTCTTCGAGGGGGAGGACCTCTTCGCCCGGGACGAGGCGAGCCTGGCCGGGTTCCGCAACGGGACGGTGGGCTTCATCTTCCAGAGCCACCACCTGCTCCCCGAGTTCACGGCGCTGGAGAACGCCATGATGCCGGCGCTGATCCGCCGGGTGGCGCGCGCCGAGGCCCGGCGGGCCGCCGCCGGGATGCTGGAGCTGGTGGGGCTGGCCGACCGGCTGGACCACCGGCCCGGCGAGCTCTCCGGCGGCGAGCAGCAGCGGGTGGCCCTGGCGCGGGCCCTGTGCCTGCGCCCCCGCCTGCTCCTCGCCGACGAGCCCACCGGGAACCTCGATCCGGCCACCGCCGAGGGAATCCACGCGCTCCTCGCCGACCTGAACGCGCGGCTCGCCATCACCGCGGTGGTCGTCACCCACAACGAGGGGCTGGCCGCGGCGCTGCCGCGGCGGCTGCGGCTCCAGGGAGGGCGGCTCTCCGGCTAGCGCCCGGCGCGCCCCGGCGTGCCGGGGAATCGCCGGGGACGGGCCCGGTTGTCCTTGAAGCATGTCGCCCCTTTGCCATACATTCCGCGGCCTCGTGACACGATCCCAGGCCTCTGCCCTCGCGCTCGGACTCCTCCTGGCCGCGCCCGCACGGGCCGCCACCGCTCCCGTCATCGGCGCCGTCGAGGTGGAGGGCACGCGCCGCGTCGAGGTGGACGCGGTGAAGGCCGTCATCTCCTCCAAGCCCGGCCAGCCCCTCGACGAGGCGAAGCTGGACGCCGACCTGCGCGGCGTCGTGAAGCTCGGCTTCTTCTCCGACGTGGTGCTGGAGCAGCGCGGCGATCCGGCCCGGCCCACCCTGGTCTTCCGCGTGGCCGAGCGGCCGGCGGTGGCCGAGGTGAAGATCGAGGGCAACGACGAGATCTCCACCGACGACTTCAAGGAGATCCTGGGCGAGATCAAGCCCTTCACCATCCTCGACACCACCGCGGTCCGCAAGGCGCTGAAGAAGATCCAGGACAAGTACGTGGAGAAGGGCTTCTACCTGGCCGAGGTCGCCTCCCGGCTCGACCCGAGGCCCGACAACCAGGTGGCGGTGGTCTTCGCCGTCCAGGAGCACGCCAAGGTGCAGGTGAAGAAGATCACCTTCATCGGCAACGCCCACGTGCCCCGCGAGGACCTGCTGGCCTACATGCAGACCCAGGAGGGCGGGCTGCTCTCCTACCTCGGCTCCTCCGGCACCTACAAGGAGGAGTCCTTCCAGCGCGACCTGCAGGCCATCCAGTTCGTCTACCAGGACCGCGGCTACGTCACCGTCAAGGTGGGCAAGCCGTCGGTGTCGCTCTCCCCCGACCGCCGCTGGCTCTACGCCACCATCCGGATCGAGGAGGGGGAGCAGTACACGGTGGGGAAGATCGACTACTCCGGCGAGCTGCTGCACCCCAAGGAGCTGCTCCACGGCCTCACCAGGATGAAGAGCGGCGAGATCTTCTCCCGCTCCAAGGTGGCGAAGGACCTCTTCGCGCTCTCCGACCTGTACCGGGACGAGGGCTACGCCTACGCCAACGTGAACCCGCTCACCGCCATCGACGCCAAGACGCGGATCATCGGCCTCACCTACGACGTGCAGCCGGGCCAGAAGGTCTACTTCGAGCGCATCGAGGTGGTCGGCAACTCCAAGACCCGCGACAAGGTGATCCGGCGCGAGGCCCGCATCTACGAGGGGGCGCTGTACAGCCAGACCGCCATCAACGTCACCAAGCAGCGGGTGAACGCGCTCGGCTACTTCGAGAAGGTGGAGGTCACCACCGCCAAGGGCAGCGCCGACGACAAGATGGTGGCCCGCATCGAGGTGAAGGAGAAGTCCACCGGCACCTTCCAGATCGGCGCCGGCTTCTCCTCCTACGAGAACTTCATCCTCACCGGCCAGATCTCGCAGAACAACTTCTTCGGCTGGGGCACCACCCTGAGCCTCCAGGTCCAGTGGTCCAGCGTCCGGCAGCTGGGTCAGCTCCAGTACATCGACCCCTACTTCCTCGACACCCGCTGGACCTTCGCCTTCGACCTGTACGCCCAGGAGGGCATCTACACCACCTTCACCCGCCGCTCGATGGGCGGCTCCGTGACCTGGGGCTACGAGCTGGTGGGGCTGTCCGACTGGCTGCCGCTGGCGCGCAAGCTCGAGGACGTGCGGCTCTTCACCACCTACACCAACGAGTACGTGCGGGTGACCCCCTCCTCCACCGACGCCCTGCTGGCGAACCGCTACAAGTCGGGGACCAGCAGCTCGCTGCGCCTCAGCCTCCAGGTGGACCGGCGCGACAACCGGCTCTTCCCCACCGCGGGCTGGTACGCGTCGCTGTCGGCCGAGGCGGCGCCGCCGTTCCTCGCTCCCACCACCGTCTTCGGCCAGAACGTGAACCTGTTCACCCGCTACGCCGTGGACCTGCGCTACTACCGGCCCATCTGGGCCGGCCTGGTCGGGCGCGTCCGGGTGAACGGCGGCTACATCGGCGCCTGGGACCGGGACCACCTGGTGCCCATCTCCGAGCTCTTCTACCTGGGCGGCATCAACTCGGTGCGCGGCTACGGCACCTTCACGCTCTCGCCGACCGAGCGGGTCGGCATCCAGGGCGATCCGCTGGCCCCCACCGCCCTGGTCGCCACCGGCGGCAACAAGCAGCTCACCCTGAACTTCGAGCTGGAGGTCCCGCTGGTGGACAAGGTAGGCATCCGCGGCGTGGTCTTCTACGACATGGGCAACGCCTTCGCGGCCGGGACCTGGCACGACTCGAGCGTCCCCCTGTCGCTCTACAAGTCCTGGGGCATCGGCCTGCGCTGGTTCAGCCCGCTGGGGCCGCTCCGCTTCGAGTGGGGCTTCCCCCTGGACCGCCGCCGCGACCCGGTCACCGGCTCCTTCATCGACAAGCCCTCCGACTTCCAGTTCACCATCGGCAGCTTCTTCTGACGAACCCCACGGGAGCATCCATGAGAACCCTCGCCGTCGTCCCGGCCCTCGCCGGCCTCCTCCTCGCCGCCGCCCCGGCGGCCGCCGACGTGAAGATCGGCTACGTCGACTTCCAGCGCGCCCTGAACGAGGTGGAGCAGGGCAAGGCCGCCAAGGCCAGCCTGCAGAAGGACTTCGCCGACAAGCAGAAGGTGCTCGACAAGGACAAGGCCGACCTCGAGAAGATGCAGGCCGACTTCGAGAAGCAGGCCGCCGTCCTCTCCGACGAGGCCAAGCGCGACAAGGCGGTGGAGATCCAGCGCCGCATGAACGAGGCGCAGGGCCGGCTGGTCGGCTTCCAGAAGGAGCTCTCCGAGCGCGAGCGGGAGGCCACCCGGGTCATCTTCGAGAAGATGGACGGGCTGGTCCGCGAGATCTCCCAGACCGAGGGCTTCACCTTCGTCTTCGAGAAGAACAACGCCGGCATCATCGTCGCGCCCCCGGCCAACGACATCACCAACGAGCTGATCCGCAAGTACAACGCCCGCTACAAGGTCGGCGCCCACGAGGGCGCGCCGAAGGCCGACAAGAAGAAGGAGGCCGCCAAGGCGGCCGCGGCGAAGCCCGCCGGGGGGAAGTGATGGCGGGGGCCCCCTCCTTCCGCCTGGACGACCTCGCCGCCCGCGTCGGCGGCGAGGTGGTGGGGGACGGGGCCGCGCGCATCGCGGGCGTGGCCCCGCTGGAGGAGGCCGGGCCCGGCGACATCTCCTTCTTCTCCAACAAGAAGTACCGGGCGGCCTTCGAGGCCACCCGCGCCGGGGCGGTGATCGTCGAGCCCGGGGAGGCGGCCGGCGCCGGCAACCGGCTGGTGGCCCGGAACGCCTACCTGGCCTTCGCCCGCGTCTCGACGCTGTTCCACCCGCCGCGGGCGGCGGTGCCCGGCGTGGCGCCGCAGGCCTTCGTCCACCCCGAGGCGCGCGTCGCCCCCGGCGCCGAGATCATGCCCTTCGCCTGCGTGGGCGCGGGCGCCGAGGTGGGGGCGCGCACCATCCTCTTCCCCGGCGTGGTGCTGGGCGACGGGGCCCGCGTCGGCGAGGACTGCCTGCTCTACCCCAACGTGGTGGTCCGCGAGGGCTGCCGGGTGGGCGACCGGGTCATCCTCCAGCCCGGCTGCGTCGTCGGCTCCGACGGCTTCGGCTTCGCCTTCGACGCGCAGGGCGAGGAGGGGAGCGGCCCGCGCCACTTCAAGGTCCCGCAGGCGGGCGCGGCGGTGGTCGAGGACGACGTGGAGCTGGGGGCCAACACCTGCGTCGACCGCGGCACGCTCGGCGACACGGTGGTGGGGCGGGGGACCAAGGTGGACAACCTGGTCCAGATCGCCCACAACGTCGCGGTGGGGCCGCTCTCGCTGCTCATGGCGCAGGCGGGGATCGCCGGCTCGACCCGGCTCGGCATGGGCGTGATCCTCGCCGGCCAGGCGGGCGTGGTGGGCCACCTCCAGATCGGCGACGGCGCCAAGGTGGCCGCCCAGACCGGCGTGATGCACGACGTCGAGGCGGGCGGGGTCGAGGGCGGGAGCCCGTCGATGCCCCACGCCGAGTGGATGAGGATCCAGGCCGCCCTGCGCCGGCTCCCCGAGCTGGTGAAGCGGGTCCGGCAGCTGGAGAAGGCGATCGAGAGGCTCGGGGGAACGCCATGAGCGACAGCGAGAAGGTGCTGCTGGACACCACCGCCATCGAGGCCCTGATCCCGCACCGGTTCCCCTTCCTGCTGGTGGACCGGGTGCTGGAGATCGAGCGGCTCCGGCGCATCCGCGCCGTGAAGGCGGTCACCTACAACGAGCCCTGGTTCCTGGGCCACTTCCCCGGCCACCCGGTGATGCCCGGGGTGCTGGTGGTGGAGGCGCTGGCCCAGGCCGGCGGGATCCTGGTGTGCCACGCCATGGCGCCCGGGGAGCGCGACGGCAAGGTGACCTACTTCATGGGCATCGACAGCGCCCGGTTCCGCAAGCCGGTGACGCCGGGGTGCCTGCTGGAGCTGCGCTGCGAGGTGGTGAAGTCCAAGGGAGCGGTCTTCAAGCTGCGCGGCGAGGCCTGGGTGGAGGGGCAGCTGGTGGCCGAGGCCGACATCATGGCGATGCTCGCCGACAAGGACCGGTAGGGGGCCGCGATGGCCATCCACCCCACCGCCCTGGTCGACCCGGCCGCCCGCGTCGGCCCCGGCTGCGAGATCGGCCCCTACGCGGTCGTCGGGCCGGCGGTGACGCTGGGCGAGGGCTGCAGCGTGGGCGCGCACGCCGTGGTCACCGGCCGCACCACCCTGGGGAAGGGGAACCGCGTCTTCCCCCACGCCGTCATCGGGGAGATCCCCCAGGACCTCAAGTACCGCGGCGAGGACAGCCGGCTCGAGATCGGCGACCGGAACACCTTCCGCGAGTTCACCACCGTGAACCTGGGCACCGAGGGCGGCGGCGGCGTCACCCGGATCGGCGGCGGCGGGCTCTTCATGGCCTACAGCCACGTGGGCCACGACTGCGACATCGGCGACGGCGCCATCGTCGCCAACGGGGTGGCGCTGGCCGGCCACATCCGCATCGAGGACCACGTCCACGTCGGCGGGCTGGCCGCCGCCCACCAGTTCGTCCGCATGGGTCGGCTCTCCTTCGTCTCCGGCCTCACCGGGGTGGCCATGGACGTGGCGCCCTACTGCACCGTCTCCGGCGCCCGCGCCGAGCTGGCGGGCCTGAACGTGGTCGGCCTGCAGCGCGCCGGCATGACCGAGGAGCAGGTGACCCGGGTGAAGCAGCTCTACAAGCTCTTCTTCCGCTCCGGCCTCCCGGCGGCCGAGGCGCTGGCGCAGATCAAGGCCGAGCTGGGCGCGCACCCCGAGGTCGCCCACTTCGTCGCCTTCGTCGAGGCCTCGAAGCGCGGGATCACCCGGTAGGCCGTGGCCACCCTCGGCCTCATCGCCGGCGGGGGGCGCTTCCCGCTGCTCCTCGCCGAGAGCGCAAGGGCGGCCGGCCACCGGGTCGTCGCCGTGGCCCACGTGAACCAGACCGACCGGGCGCTGGAGCCGCTGGTGGACGCCTGCACCTGGGTGAAGCTGGGCCAGTTCGGCAAGGTGCTCGAGGCGCTCCGGGCCGGCGGCGCCGAGGGCGTGGTGATGCTCGGCGGCATCACCAAGGCCCGCTTCTTCCGCGACGCCATGCTCGACGGGCTGGGGGTGAAGCTGCTCGCCCAGGTGGCGGTGCGCTCCGACGACAACCTGCTGCGCACCTTCGCCCGCTTCCTCGAGGAGCAGGGCCTGCCGGTGGTGGACCCGACGCCCTACCTCGCCGACCGGCTGGCGCCGGAGGGGGTGCTGGGCCGCCACCAGCCCACCGAGGAGGAGTGGGCCGACGCCCGCTTCGGCCTGGAGCTGGCGCGGGCCATCGGCCGGCTCGACCTCGGCCAGACGGTGGTGGTCCGGCAGCGCTGCGGGGTGGCGGTGGAGGCGCTGGAGGGCACCGACGCCTGCATCCGGCGCGGCGGCGAGCTGGCGAAGGAGGGCGCGGTGGTGGTGAAGGCGGTGAAGCCGCACCAGGACCGGCGCTTCGACCTGCCCGCGGTCGGCCCCGACACCATCGACACCATGCGCGAGGCCGGCTGCCGCGTGCTGGCGGTGGAGGCCGGCGCCACGCTGGTCATGGACCAGGCCGAGATGATCCGCCGGGCCGACAAGGCGAAGATCGCGGTGGTCGGGCTGCGCTGATGGCCGCCTGGCTGCGCGAGGAGCCGGGGGGCGTCGTCCTGGAGCTCCTGGTCCAGCCGCGGGCCTCGCGGACCCGGGTGCTCGGCGAGCACGACGGCCGGCTCAAGATCGCGCTGGCCGCGCCGCCGGTGGACGGCGAGGCCAACGCCGCGCTGGTGGAGTTCCTGGCCGGGGCGCTGGGCGTGAGGAAGGCGGCCGTCTCCATCCTCCGCGGCGAGGCCGGGAGGAGGAAGACGGTGCGGGTGGCGGGGGTGGCGCTGGCCGTCGCCGAAACGGCACTACGCTGAACAAAGAAACCGTGCCGGACCGTCGCCGTGGCGAACAGCGCCTTGGCGCCCTCCTCAGCGCCCGACGATCTGTGCCACCACGTTGCAGAAACAGGTACTACCCGCGGCCTGGGACGGGTAGAAGATGAGGGCCGCTTCGAACTGGTAGCTCGTGCCCTGGTTGAGCGTGATGTACCCAGTGTTACTCGCCCCCATGTACTGGGCCGTCGCCGACCCGTTGGTGTTGTAGAGGAAGTACCCGGGAACGCGGAGGTCGCTCACGCCGTCGTTGTACCCAGCGTTGACCGCGATCCCGACGCCCGAGGGGAGGGCGGCGCAACTCGCGTACGCCGAAACAATGGCCGCCTGGTTCGCCCCGGCAACGAACGTCGGGGTCTTACAGATGTAGGTCGTCCCCGTGAAGGTGACTGTGGCGGACTGATTCGCGATCACCGGTGTGAAGGTCTGCAGCACCCCCGCTACGCCCGCTGCGCCCGCTGGCCCCTCCGGCCCCACCTCGCCACCCTTGGTGCATCCGACCGCGGCCACCGCCACCACCAGCAGAGTTGCCAAGCGTCGCATGGAGTCTCCCTGACCCGTGATGCCCGGTCGTCACGTGTGGTTGAAAG